>NZ_JCAKMZ010000022.1:0-66124 GCF_059515865.1 Acinetobacter sp. CY73
TGCCGCCAGCGTTCAATCTGAGCCATGATCAAACTCTTCAGTTTAATATTGCTTAGTGCCTATAGGGCACCAATCTTGGCTCATCAATCTTCTGACAAATATTTCTCAAATAAACTTCGAGTCATTTCTACCATCAATCAATGAAAATAATTTCGATTAATCAATCAGTAAAAATCCACACAAGTTGTTCTTCATAATCTCTTAATGATCTTCTTGCTCTTCGTCAGAGACAAGTTCAACACAATACATCTCAACAACTTAACCTGTTCAGCTAAGTTCGTTTGCTGTATCGCGTCGGGATGCTGCGTATTCTATACAGTTTTATTTATCACGCAACCCCCATTTTATCTTAAAAACATCGAGTGTTTATTTTTTAATCCAAACTCATCAATTAAATGATCTTATGATCAATAAATGACCCGATATTTAATAAAATGCTTCATATGGTGAGGTTTAAGATGATTTTAATTGAAAAATACATAGCTCACGTCCATTTTTAAGTATAAAAATCGAAATTAATTTTGGCTGGTTACATACATCAGCTTTTGTACGTAACCTTATTATCTATGATAAAAAAAACTCCCAAATCACATAACCAATGCCAAAACCCAAAAATGAATAAAGAGTAATAATGAAAAATACAAAACTCGCTTTGTTTTTCTTTTTTAGAAAACTCATATCGCTTGAACCTTTAACATAACTTAATTGATTCTAGCTTATCCAACCACTTCATCAAGCATAATATCTAACTGATTTTTGACTGATCTATGTCAATAAAATTGATGGACTATTTATAATAAAATTAGTTTTTCTGCTGACTTAATATTTTTATAACATAATAGATCAATAACACCATCCCCCATCAATCACTGTATTGACCTAAGTAAGCCTTATATCATTATCAAGTGCTACGCCCCCATTGAGGGGTATCATTTACTTAAATAAATCTAGAAGCTAAATCCTAGATTTAAATTCACTCGATACATCCACTTATCACTATTGATTGAATCAGCTGAGGTAAATCCAGTTCCATTACTCGCGCCGCCAATAATATTGGCATTTTTACCCCATGTATAATCTGCCCAAATCATAAAAGGTGAAGCGATAAACATTGCACCTGTGGTGTTCATCTGTGATGCATCCCAATCACTGCGTTCTTTATCTAAATAACTATAGTCATTGTAAAAACGAATTGCTTTCAGTTTACCCATATCTTTAATTGGTAAAGTATAGGCTATGTTTAGACTGCCTATTGTTCCCTCTGAGGCAATAAAATACGATGGTGTCAGACCATTGGCCCCCATAAGGGTCATATCATTGCTAACGCCCGCTGGATTTTTAGCATCATATTCATACTTAATCACAGACGATTGTAAATTCCAACGTTCGTAGTTACTGTTGGTATGAAATCCCACTGCATAATATTTACCGTCATCATCAGTGATTTTATTATGCAGTTGCGATACCGAACCAGATAAGCCAATTTCATGTTTACCTAATGTTTTCGTTTCTAATTTATGTACAACGCGAGCATTAAATTGGTTGTGTTTTTCATTTTGATAAGCCGCTTGGAAAGGCAAATGATTCTCTGAAAAATCATCATAGGTTCCAGATTCTGGTGAATAACGTAAATCAGCATCCAACATGCGTGGATAGTAACCCAACTTAATATCCCAGTCTTGATTGTTAAAATTCCAATTCACACCTGGTGCAATATTGTTTCCATAACCTAAGAAAAATGGAATGTGATACGTCCAACCATTTTGCGGATAGGGATATAGCGCAAATGGCTTATACACTAAACCCGCTTCAATACTTTGATTTTGATCAATGTTATAGCCCACATACGCTTTTTCGATTGAGGTCATTTCTTGATCTTGGAGAATCGGGCTGGCATTCAAATAAAAATCGCCATATTTCCCTTTGAAATCTAGGCGAAAAATATCAAAATCTAATTTTCCAAATCCACGATTATCACTGGGTTGCCATTGTTCATAACGGTGATTAAAGCGGATTACCCCACCCACTTCAAATGAATGTGCACCATCCTCACTTTTCCATTCCAATGGACTGTCTTTTGCCATCAGCGTTGTAGACAAACAGATGGTTGCTAAAAGTACCGCTGTCACTAAAATTGTCTTTTTCATTTTTGCTTTCCCTAACATAATAAAAAAATTAGTTTTATATTTAAAACAATGTTTAATTCTTATTTTACTTAAAAAAAATTCTATCTCTGAGCGATCATTTCAACTCAATCAACCGTATCCATATAAAAAGAGATAGAACATCTTTAAGCTTTCCATTCATTCCCTGACGTATTTTCAGATTAGTACAATTTCTTTTGTGGTGGACCTGCAAATTTAAGTGGACCAATCGAGTTCATATCTAACTCAATCACGGCAGGGCCATTCAAATCAATGGCTTCTTTAATCGCTGTTTTGAACTCTTCTGCGCTACCTACTTTCCAGCTTTTCACACCCATAGATTCGCCTAAAGCTTGATAATCTGGAGTATGCAATTCATTGAAGTATTGGCGACCACCGAAGTAATTATTTTGAATACCACGCATTACGCCATATCCACCATCGTTCATGACCATCAACACCATGTCGGTATTTTCTTGCGCCATGGTTGCAATTTCACCAATACCTAACATGAGTCCACCATCACCGACTAAACCCACGACTTTCTTGCTTGGATTGGCAATGGATGCACCAATGGCATGTGCAAGACCTAAACCAATCGCACCTGCAAGTGAGTGAATATTTTTATTCGGTGTTTGTACTGGAAATAAACGACTCCCCCAAGTACTGCCCGACATGGTGATGTCACGTACAAAAATGCCATCTTCAGGAAGTGCTGCACGCAAGTGATCACAAATCAGTGCATATTGATCCATCTGTGTACGCAAAGCGTCTATAGCATTCTCACGAGCTGCTTTAATTTCTGCATCGTACGCTGCATCTACTTTTGATACGCCTGATAATGCATTGGCAACACGTGCAAGTGTGTCTTTCGCATCTGCACAAACAAATTGACCAATTTTGTAGTTACGTTGTTGTGCTACTGGGTTTGCATCCACCTGAATTATATTTTCAGGGAATACCACTGAATAAGTTTTGGTTTCGTTACTACGCAAGCGTGAACCTACCACAACCAATAAATCTGCATCTTGTAGTAATTTTTCAACTGCTGCGGAGTTGTGAAATGCACCGAGTGTACGTGGGTGATTATCCGCTAAAACGCCACGTGCATGGGTAGAGGACACAACAGGAATACCTAAGTCTGCAATGGCTTTGACTTCTTCAACTGCATTTAAAGTACCGCCACCAATCCAAAAAACTGGACGTTTTGCCACTTTAATTGCATCAGCAATGAAGCTCACTTCTGCATCTTCAGCCACAGGAATGTGTAATGCTTTGACAGGACCTAAATTTGCAGGCAAATCAATTTCTGCTGCTTGCACATCAATTGGAATTTCGACACTGACAGGTCCCATCGGTACTGTCGTTGCCACACGAATGGCTTCACGAATCACACCCACTGCATTGTCAGGACTTGTGATGCGAAATGCTGCTTTGCTCGATGCTTTTAAAAAGGTGAGTTGATCTTTTGTTTCATGAATAAAACTTGCATCACGATCTAAATATTCACGTTCAACTTGACCTGTTAAATGTAATACTGGACTTCCTGCATTCATTGCTTCGATCAGTGAACCCACTGCATTACCTGCGCCTGCCCCCGTACTTGTCAGTGCAACACCTAAACCTGTGAAACGAGAGTCTGAATCCGCCATCGTCACACAACCTGCTTCACCACGGGCTGCAACAAAACGGATTTTTTCACGGCGACCTACTGCATCTGCAATCGGTAAATTATGAATAGAAATTACGCCATACATACTTTTGACTTGGTGTGCTTCTAGAACTCTTGCGATTGCTTCGCCTACATTTACTTTTTCAGTCATTTCATCATTCCTTAATTTTTTTAATTTCAAATCTATTGTGCAATGGTGGTTTAGTCAGACCAAGGATTGGCTTGTTCGTTTAAACCGAGATAAATACTTTTCTGTTGCATATAAGACAGGATGCCTAATCGACCTTTCTCACGACCTATACCACTGTCTTTAAATCCACCAAAGGGTGCGCTGATTGAGAACTTTTTATAGGTGTTAATCCAAACCGTTCCGACTTCTAAAGTGCGTGCAATTTTCCATGCTTTACGATAATTTTCTGTCCAAATCCCAGCGGCTAAACCAAAGCAACTGTCATTGGCTTGTTCAATCAAGTCCTGCTCATTGTCATAAGACATCACCACAAGTACTGGTCCAAAAATTTCTTCTTGGCAGGTTTGTGCGCTATTTTTTAAGCCTGTAATAATGGTGGGTTTGTAAAAACTACCTTTGGCAAATTCACCCTCAGTAATCGCCTCGCCACCTGTGACAACCGTTCCACCTTCAGATTTTGCAAGCTCTACATAACGATGTACAGACTCCAAATGCTTTTGGTTAATCAGCGAGCCCATATGTACATTGGGTGTTTCAGGATGTCCGACACGCAAACCTTCAGTGATTTCTACAAGACGTTTTAGGAACTGTTCGTAAATAGATGAATGAATAAATAAACGTGAACCTGCGATACATGCCTGACCTGCTGAACTGAAAATACCGTAAGCAATGCCTTTCGCCGCAATTTCAATATCAGCATCTGGGAACACGATGGTTGGTGACTTTCCACCTAACTCAAGCGAAGTCGTAATCAACTTTTCTGCGGCAATATGCGCGAGATGACGACCTGTGGTTGTACCACCTGTAAATGAAATTTTGCGCACCAAAGGATGCTGTGCAATGGCATCACCAATGACTGAACCCCGACCTACAAGTACACTTAAAATACCTTTGGGTAAGCCGGCTTCTTCAAAGATTTTTGCAAGTTCTAATGCAATGAGTGATGTCGCTTCAGCAGGTTTTAGAATCACTGCATTCCCTGCTGCAATTGCAGGTGCAAGTTTTTGAACTTCACTTGCAATGGGTGAGTTCCAAGGTGTAATTGCTGCAATCACACCTATAGGTTCATGCACGCTCATAGTCATGAAATCAGGTGCACGCTGAGTCGTTAACTCTTCATTAAAGGTTTCACATGCAGCCGCATTAAACCGTGCAGTTGCAGCAGCACTCATCACTAATGCACGTGTTTCAGATAAAGGCTTACCATTATCACGTGTTTGAAGTTTTGATAATTCATCTACACGTGACTCAATAATATCTGCCACGCGATACAAAATTTTTGCACGCTCATGCGGTAATGAATTACGCCACTCAGGCTTACGCCAAGCTTGATCTGCTTTCACAATGGCTTCTTCAACATCTTCTAACGTCGCTGTTGAAATTTCGGCATTCACCGAGTTATCTGCTGGAAATAGGCTTTGAATCACATTCCCTCGACCAAGACGCCACTCACCTGCAATATAAATTTCTTTTACCATGGCACTCACCTATCCCTTTTAAATCTGAATTGCGTCTACGCTATTTCTGCATGCACGAATCACACTCAATGCAGCCAATGTTGAAGTTTTTGGATTACTTTCCAAAGGAACACCAATCATTTCTATACTCATTTGACCAAAGCGACCTGTCGCCACAATGGTGTGTTTATTTTGACGAATATGTGGATCAACCGTTAATTCAACTTGAGTTTCATCCATTCCAATGCCCGCTAAAGCAATAGTTGCTGCAACATTGGCATTTGCAGGAAAATTCAAAGCAGCTTCACGAGCTGTGCCTTTGTAAAACACAGTCGCTTCTTTCACATTGTCTAAATCAATGAGTTTTTCCGCATAACTACCACGCCAGCTATTTGGGCTTTTACACCCTTTATAAGTGACTTTTTCTAAGCCACCTTCTTTGGCTGCGGCAATGCCATCAATGCCCGCAATGGCACCTGCAAGAAGATGAAGATGCGCTCCTGATTTTTCTGCGGTTTTTTGCAATTGTTCAAAAAAAACAGGGTCTGCCAATGTACCTACTGAAATGAGACCAATGGTCCAACCACGTGCTAAGACCTGTTCAGCATGCTCTTTTACCGCTGCTTGTCCCGCAACTTCAATGACATAATCCGGTTCACCTACGCAATCATCGATTTTTGAAATGACCTGTACATCAGAGGAAACTTGCTCTTTCACGGCTTTAACACTACGTTCAGGTACAACCACCCATTTCAACTCAAGATCTTTAGGCAAATGTGTACGTACTTCATTTGCCATTGCACCAAAACCAATCATCATTAACTGTTTCATAGGTTCACCTTATAAATGCTTATTAAAGCCACCAGACACATCAATGGTTGAGCCTGTGGTGTATGAAGCCAATGGTGATGCGAGGAATACCAATGCACGTGCTGGTTCTTCGGGTTTACCTAGACGCGCCATGGGAATGCCACGTTTTTTCGCAATGTTGCCAATCCATTCTTCCCACGTTTGGCTTTGATCCGAACGCTCTGCAAAACGGCGTTTCCACTGTGCCGATTCCACCATACCGAGCAAGATTGAATTCACACGGATGTTGTACTGTGAAAACTCATGTGCCATTGAGTGCGTTAAATTCAACAAGGCAGCACGTGCTGAAGAAGTCGCAATCATGTGCGGTTCAGGTTGTAAAGCAAGCAGTGAATTTACATTGGTAATAGAACCAAAATTCGACTGCTTTAAAGCAGGTAAAAATGCTTTGATAGGATGCAATACACTGAAATATTTCAGTTCAATTTCTTTTAACCAATCTTCATCTTCAGTATTTTCAAAGTTTGAAACACGTCCCTGACCCGCATTGTTAATTAGGAGGTCAACACCACCAAATTCTTTTTCCACACTTTTTGCAAACTGAATAACATCGGCTTTATCTAGAACATTACATGTTGCTGTTAACAGTTTTGCATTTGGATAACGCGACAAAATAAATGCTTTTGATTCTGCAAGGCGTTGTTCATTACGACCACACCACGCCACATTGGCACCTTCAGCAACAAGGAGTTCAACCGTTGCCAGTCCAATGCCTGACGAGCCACCTGTGACCACTGCATTTTTCCCATTCAATTGGAAACTCATATCCATAACTCACATAAACGTTTACTTAAGCGATAATAAAATTTGATTAAATTGTTCTGCTTGGTCGAGATAACTCAAATGCCCAGCGTCTTCTATTGGATAGCAATGAGCGAATTTATAGGTATCTGCCAATGCCTGAATATCTTGTGCAGGAGTAATGCCATCTGACATGCCCATGACGACGTGCGTGTTTTTTTGCTGTTCTTGCAAATAAGGTTGTATTGCGTCGTAAGCCAGTAAATAAGATGCATGCGTAAAACCATCTAAGCTGATGTCTTGCATAACAGCAGTAATCAGTTCCATCGCATGTTGTGTTGCATGCGCAACTAAATAAGGTCCACGTGAATGTGCCATTCCCGTTGCACCCAATTCTTTCAACATAGTGGGTCTTTTTTCAAAGACGTCTTTTTGTTTTTGAGCATCAAAACCTTTATATCCTTGCGCTACATTCGCAAGAACTAAGGCACTCACACACTCAGGATATAAAGCATGAAATGCTGCAGCCTGTAATGCGCCCAATGAATGTCCAACCAAAATAACCTTGTTTAAATTCAACGCATCTAACAGACCTTTTAAACGTTTGGCATAGTCCGTTGCATTGGGTTGTGCTGTATTTAATACATCTGATTGACCGTAGCCTGGTGCATCCCAAGCAATGATATGAAAGTCACGACTTAAATCTTGCAGTTGTCTAACCCAAGAACCCGAACCCGAACTAATGCCGTGGAGTAATACCAAGGTTTGTCCTTGCCCTGCTTCTCTATAAGACTGTTTTACACCGTCGAATTGAATGGTTTTCAATTCAAATTGTTCGAGTTGCTCGATATAAGTCATGACTTCCTATCCTGAATAAATTAACGCTTGATTTGAGACAATGGATGCTCAGGTGGATAGTTAGGAATGGTTGGCTTTCCAGTCCCTAACATCACACACATCAATGCATCTTCAGTCCCTGGATTAAACAATCCGCGGTAAATCCCTGGTGGAATTGAAATCAAGTCACGCTCTTTTAAACGTGTAGAGAACTTCTCACCTTCATGTTCAATGAATAAATCAATTTCACCACGAAGCATAAAAAACACTTCTTCTACGTCATGATGAATATGTAAGGGGCCTTCACACTGAGGTGGTAGCACCATGGTTGAGAATGTGAAGTTCTCAGCCGGTACAGTGTTACTATCATCAGCAACACCCGTTGCACCTGTACCCATATAACGCATTTGTGCACGGCGATATTTAGGATCGTAATCTGCTTGGAACTTCAGTGCGTCAAAATCATATTTACGCGTTTCAAAGCGAGCAATACGTCCACCAATCCACTCTTCGAGCGTTTTATTTTCTGGTTGTTTCCAAGATTCAAATTGTTGAGTTGACATGAAACTCACTCCTTCAAGGTTTGGACAGAATCGTCATGACTCAAGATCTCATTCAGTCCGTTTGTTAAATGCTTATTTACGAATCACGACATGTGACATGCAAACTTTGTTTTTTAGTACTTCTTCAATAATGGCGCTAAGAAGAACGAACCAACGACTGCAACGACTGCAAGGAATGTAATACCTAGATTGAAGCTGCCTGTTTGCATCACAATTGCACCGATAATGACTGGCGCCGCTGCACTGGCAAAATTACCCAAACCATTAAAGATCCCACCTGCAGTCGCACCCACATCTGCTGTTGTGATACGTGCCAGTAATGCAAATACTGCTGCAACACCAAAGCCCCAAGCCATCGCACTCAAAGACATGGCTAAAATCACCATCATTGGATGGGTTGCAATGACCATGAGGTACATAAAAATACCTGCGACAAATAATCCACCACTGACTTGAATTGCACGTTTACCCATCTTGTCTGACAAGACAGCACCGACAATTTCACCAATCAACATGGCAATGAACGGGAAACTGGCATAGATACCAAACTCTTTTAGATTAAAACCTTTGTCTTGAATCAAATATGAAGGTACCCAACTGTTGAGCCCCCACAGGTAAGTCATCAAGGCAATGTTAAAAATACAGATCAACCAAAATGCACTGTTGCTTAAAAGCTTTTTCGTATTGGCAACATGTTCTTTAAAGTTGACGCGCTTTGCCACACCGTCCAAATCGACAGTGCGTTTCAAATTGAGATTTTTAAGACCAAAGTAAGCCAACAGCATGACAACAAGCGTTAAGGCTGCCATTACAAAAAATGTAGAATGCCAGTCATAATGGGCTAAGACATAAGCGGTGATTGGGAACCCTAGAAATGCACCAATGGGTGTTCCAAGTAAAAACATCGTCGATGCCCGTGCTTGCTGACGATCGGTATAGGTCTGTTTCACAATGGTATAAGCCAATGCAAATAACGGTCCTTCAGCCAATCCCAATAAGATTCGCAATACAACAAGGGTTGTAAAATCAGAAGTGAAACCCATGGCAAGCATGAGTAAACCCCATGAAGCCACACTCCAAAGCAACATTTTCTTCGGGCAAAAAATATCCCCTAAAAAACTTAAAAACATGGATGAAAAACCGTATGCCAATAAAAAGCTGGTCATCAACCATCCTAGTTTTGCTTTGTCTTGACCAATACCCATTACATCGATGAATGTTGCATCTGAAAACAGAACAGCAATACTGATTTTGTCAAAAAATGCGAGGATCACACAGATCATTAAAATGACGGCTGGTGTCCAATGTTTTATACCTGTCTTTGTTTCACTTTCCATGTTACGTTCCTTCGAATATGCGCTAAGTGAGTTGGCTAGTCCTGTTATTTCAATTTCATCAGATTGAATTCTGGATCTTGTAGTTGTCGTGGATCTAAGGTCTTTGCACTTGCTAACCATCTTTTTGCAAGTTTTACTAATTTGGGATCATTGACTGCAATCATATTAATCAGCTGATTTTTTTCATTCAGATAGAAAAAGCATTGCTGAGTAAAATGTGTTTTACGTGTAACCACTTGTGCAATTTCATCAGGTTGATACGTCCCCAAAATTTGAATATTGCATTGATATTGATCTGACCATAACCAAGGAATATCTTGATAGGGTGTCAGTTCATCTAACATTGATTTTGCTGCGGAAATCGCCTGGTTTTGTGCATTTGCCCAAGATTGAATGCAATACCCTAAAGCTGGATGTATTGCGACATCACCTGCTGCATAAATATCTGGATCAGAAGACTGACCATATTCATTCACAACAATGCCATCTTTAACCTCTAGCAATGCAGCGGCAGCTAATTCTTTGGCAATTTCAGCGCCTGCACCAACCACGACACAGTCAAATATATGTGAACTGCTCTCCACGTTTTGCACTTCAATTTTCTGATTTTCAATTTCATTCAGATTCAATTGAGTCGCATTTAAATGAATTTTGGTGCCCGCATCTTCATGTAAGTTTTTTAGAAAAGTTGAAACTTCTGGACTTACGCTTCTTGCACAAAGACGAGAACCATACTCAAAAATTTCAACATTTTTAGCTTGCTGACGTGCTGTTGCCGCAATTTCAAGACCAATCCAACCACCGCCAATCACCGCAATGTTTTTCGCTGTCTTAAATTGTTCTGCTAAGTTTTGGCAATCTTGAATATCGCGCAGGGTGTAAACATTTTTAAGTTCTGACCATTGCGCGACTGGAATACGAGCACGGCTTCCCGTAGCGATCAATAACTTGTCATATGCAAGCGATTTCCCACTTTGCAACTGAACCGTCTTAGCGAATTTATCGATATTCACAGCAGAATCGGGTTTGTGCCAAATCAATGAGAACGCATCAATTTGCGCTGCTGAAAATAAATTTAAACTTTCTGTAGACGCTTCTTGTGCTAGGACTTGTTTTGATAAAGGTGGGCGTTCATAAAAAACTTGATCTTCATTCGATACAACATGAATTTCACCGTTATATCCTTGGTTTCGTAGCGTATGAACGGCCCAACCCGCAGCTTGCCCAGCACCGATAATCACAATTTTATTCATGTTGTCGATATCCTTATCTTCGATTCATTACGCTGGTTTTACTTGACGACGTGTCTCGTGATCCAAGCCACCCTCAATCGCCCACTCTGTAAAGAGTTCTAGACGATGTTCTTCTTCACGTGGTTGCCATTCTTCTGTTAAGTAGTCATCGTTGGTGTAGTACTCAAATGCACCGCCCAATGGCGAATTTACATACCAAAAATATGCAGATGAAATCGGATGACGACCTGGACCAATAAATGTTGACCATTGCTGACGGTTCATACTCAAACCACCACCAATCACTTCGTGAATATCACGAACCACAAAAGCAACATGGTTTAAACCCGCTGGTTTATTGGGAATAGACAGTAGGAACAAATCATGATGGTAACCCTCGCCTCGGCAGCGCAGGAAAGCACCTCTATCTGTATAAGCATCAGATAAATGGAAGCCTAATTTTTCAATATAGAAGGCTTGAGTAGTTTTTAAATCTGGTGCGAAAAATACAACATGACCAATATCAACAGGCTCTGCTTTTTCATAAACAGGGCTAGCAGCATTTACACGCTGAACGTTACCAAATTGGTTAATGCCTTCTGTACGTGCTTGAGCAACATCTTTCGTAATCGTTTTTTCAAAAACAATCGTCATGCCATTTGGGTCAAGACATTGCACTTTAGCGTCGCCTGCTAAAAAATTTGGTTCAGCGGAAAGCTTTACTTTTAACGCTTCAAGGTCTTGATCATTTTCAACCCCCCAAGTCACTTCACGTAATGTAGAGCCTGCTTCAATTGCTTCTGGTAAACGCGCATCTGCAATATCAAATAAATAAATTTTGCAGCCATTTTGGGTTTGATATAAATCTGTACCCTCAATATCCGAAGCAGTTGCTGTTAAACCAAAATCGGTCAAAAAGGTTTTCGCTTCAGCTCGGTCTTCAACACCAAATTTTAGAACTTCAATACCTGTGATCATGTGTTGCTCCTTAATTAAATACAAAGCCACCATTCACAGGAATGTTTTGACCCGTCACGAAAGAAGACATATCCGAAAGTAGATAAATCGCTGTGCCGTTTAAATCCTGTGGATGTTGTTGACGTTGTATTGCTCGTCCATTGACATACAAATCATGACGAGCCTGAGGTACATATTCGGTTGCTTCTACAAGCGTTAAACCTGGGCTAATGGTGTTGACACAAATATTGTCTTCACCCAATTCGCGTGCCATAGAACGTGTCATGGAAAGAATTGCACCTTTACTTGCAACATAAGCCATTAAACGTTGTGCACCCCACATTGCGGTATCCGATGCAATATTGACAATTTTCCCTGAACCCGCTTTTTTCAGGTGCGGAACACAGGCTTGTGTGACCAACCAAGTGCCTTTCACATTGACAGTCATCACGCGATCCCAAAGATCTTCGTCATATTCCATCATTGACACACCGCCAACACCTGTTGCGAGAGCCGCACAGTTAATTAAGCCATCTAAGCCATTTAACATTGCAACCGCTTGATCAACGGCTTGCTGAATAGATGCTTTTTGACTTAAATCAATGTTAACCGCAGAAACATCTAATCCTTGTTCAAAGAGTGCCTTTGCTTCTTGGTTTACCAAATCCGCCAAAATATCTGCCATGACAACTGATGCACCAGCTTCAGCAACAGCTTGAGCGAAATCACGCCCCAAACCCCGTGCTGCACCGGTCACAAGAATGCGTTTACCCGCTAAAATTGGCAGATTAGCCATGAGACGCTTCCTTCATATCAATACGGTTTTCATGTTGAGAACTGTGAAGTGATGCAAACTTTTGAAGTTGCTTTTCTGCTTCTTTTTTCATTAAACGGCGTAAACGTGATAAGCCCACATCATGCTGATAAAGGAATTCATGTTTACGGGCATTGGGTGCAAGGTTTTCTAAAATAATGCGGTCTTGCTCTAATACATCCCAATGCAATTGCTCTAAATGATTGCGATATAAAAAGCGCCATACATTACGTTGCCAGCCTGAAACTTTACGGCAGCGCCAAAAGAACACGCGTGTATTGTTTTCATCAATTGGGGTTGCAAAACCAACAATCCAGAATTCACCACCTGGACCAAACTGCTTACGATAAGGAATAGATAAACGTAACCAAGCTGTACCTGTTTGACCGTATTCAACCCAGTCAAAGTTCACGCCTGTTTGACCTTCTTTTTCAAACACAAAGCCATCTTTGGTCGAGCGATGTTTCATTGCTGCTGTTTTTTCACCGTCCGCCATTGAATGCGATGTGCAATGCAAATACGTACCGTGCATTGGATCCATCACGTTATCAACTGCATATTGATGGTTCACTTTCCAGTCTGCCATGCACAGGAATGAACTCCATTCTTCACTTGCTAGTTGATCTGGAAGTACAAGTTCAGCAGGAGCTTCGTTGACATCAATACCAAACCAAATAAAAATTGCACCGTGTAGTTCTTGAACTTGATAAGTTTTTACACAGTCGCTGCCTTTTAATGGACAGTCATGTACAGCCGGCACATCTTCAACCACACCATCATGACGAACTTCAACACCGTGATACCAACATGCAATACGGTTACCTAAGTTCCAACCTAAAGATAGACGTGCACCACGGTGTGGACAACGATCTTCCAATGCATGAACCTGACCTTTATCATCACGCCATACCACAATGTTTTCGCCTAGACGTGTAATACCAACAGGATTCGAACCCACTTCCCAACTTGCCAATACTGGATACCATTGATCACGCAAACCAAGGTCTAAATATTGTTCAACATTCATTTCTGCAATAGTCATCATGATGTCCTTATCTGTTAATAACCTAAACGTTGCATTTCAGTCGAAAAACTTCCGACTGACCACAAATCGCCAGATTCATCTCTAAATCCTTGACCATTCAATGCATTTACCAAGTCATCTAATTCAGTGATACCATTCGTGAAAGCAGTAATTAAATGCTGAACAAAATCCTGCTCATACGGGCTTGGCTCTTTGTAGCGGTTTTGCCATACCAAATGCTCGGCCTGACCTGGAATCTGAATATTATTAATACCAGCATCACTTGAAGGCATTGCCTTGATCCATCTCGCTAGTTTTTCGTTATATTGCTTCATTTGAAATCTTCCCTAATCACTCAATGTTTAAAGTTGAATCTGAATTTCTTCGTTCTCAACTCGGACAGGATATGTGCATAAATCGCGGCAACCTGGTCCACTCTCTAAACGCCCCGTCGGAATATCGAAAATTGCTTCATGCAACGGACATTCAACAGTTGAATCTTCAATAAAACCTTCAGTTAAAAGTGCAAATGCATGTGGGCAAACATTCTCAATCGCAAAATACTTTTCTTCGATCATGAATACCCCGATCTTCTTTTCATTGATCTCGATCGCTTTAGGTTCTTCCTCTGCAACCTCATCGATCTGACATACTGAAATCCAATTCATCAAAAAACTCCATGTTTTACATGCAAAACATTATTTATTATTTAAAACTTAGTATCAGGATAGTATTTATACAAAATAAATGTCAAACATTATTTATCAATATAATTCAGTAACTTAATTTAAAAAAATATTTAGTAACGTTTCAAATAGAAAATTTTGTTTTACCTACAACATTTTTTTTGAAATTTATAATGTTAAAATGGAGTAGCGAATCCCTAAATTAGGGTAAATTTAAATATCATTGTTAAGGTTAATTTTTAAATGGACTCTACTGAAGCTGAACTTAGATTTGATCCAGAAGCGCAAAAAAATGAAGAGCGTTATTTAGTTCCAGGCTTGGTAAGAGGTTTATCAATCCTTAGATTGTTTGATGAACATAATCAGGAAATGACGATTACTGAAATTGCAGAAAAATTAGATGTCAATCGGTCAAGTGCTTTTCGCTTAATTTATACCTTAGAGTTCTGCGGCTATCTCCGAAAAATGTCGCAAAAGACCTATGCTTTGAATAGCAACGTTATGGAGTTAGGTTTCAATAGCCTTTTGAAATCATCAATTACCGAATTAGCTTCGCCACTGATGCGTGAGCTACGCGATAGAATTAAAATTGCGGTACATCTTTCTATTTTAGAAAATACCGATATTGTCTTTATTAGCAATATGCAATCGACGGGTGCATTCACAAGTAATATCCATGTGGGAACGCGATGGCATGCTCATGCGACCGTGATTGGCCAATTATTATTGGCAAACATGTCAGAATCTGAAGTCATCAAACGGTATCAAAATTTTAAAAATTGGGAGGTTTACTCTGAGATGACCCCCCGTAATTTAGAAGAGTTACTCGCACGCTTGAGGCTAGTCAAACAAAAACCCTGCATGATTAGTTGGGGGCATTTTAATACCGATATGGCTGCGTGCGCTGCTCCCATTTATAATCAGTCAACACGACAGATTACAGCTGTACTCTCCGTTAGCTGTCCATTAAGTACCTACAGTGAGGCTGAATTTACACAAGACGTTTCTAAATTAGTCATTAATTATGCTGATAAAATTTCTAAATTTATTTATAGGTGATAACCAATTTAGCTAATTGATAAGTTAAATCACTTCTTAAAGCTTATTGACATTCGCTGTGCAAAGAATAGCGAGAAAATAAAAATTCAATCGCCAAATTGAATTCACTTTTGCTATGTCACACACTGTATTGAACCAAAACATTTAAAAATATGATCTACCAATCAAGATAGATAGAAAGGAAGCACCAGCTTCCTTTTTAAATATTCTATGAATGAAATCACTATAGATTTTATAATGTCTAATTTAAATTGATTTATTAGCCAATACAGCATCTGATTCTAATTTCCTTGCAAGCAATCCCATTGCAACTAATGCGACCAATGCACACGGAAACATAGAAAAAAGCACAGCTGAGGTTCCTCCACCAGAGCTTAAAATAAAACCAGCCATTGCAGGACCAACCATTGCGCCTACACGACCAATGGCATTTGCAGCACCTACCCCTTGACCACGATGTTCAGTGACATAGGTAAAACTACTAAATGCATAAGACAAGCCATTACTACCAATAATAAAGAAGCCAGTAAATGCTGCAGCCATGTACATTAACGTGAGTGTGGGCGCACTATTCATTAACACTAAGCCAATTAATATGCCCACATAAACCACACTAATGATAATGACTTTATTGCCTTTATCAATCAGACCCGTAAATAACAATGTCCCTACAGTCGCGCCAATTTGGAAAAAAACTTGCGCCATACTTCCCTGTTGCTTTGAGAAACCCAATTCGACAAATAATGATGGCAACCAACTCAACATGATGTATAAAAGCATGGCAGTAAAGAAACACCCTGCCCAAAGGAGCAAAGTTTTCAAGCTTTGATTTTCATTAAACAATGCTTTTGAATAACTTTGTGGCTTCTTAATCTGCTTAATTTCTTGATATTCTCTAGATTCAGGCAGATAAGCAATCATAAATGGTACGATCAAGAGAGGAATGATCCCACCTGCATAAAAAATCGCTTTCCAATCATTTGAGCTATCAAATGCAACCCATAATGATATTAAAATTGCACCGATGGGCATGCCACAATACATCATTCCCACTGCCTTACCTTTATTCTCCAGTGAGACTGATTCGGATACCATGGCTATCAAATTCGGTAATGCTGCACCAAATCCTAAACCCGCTAAAAAACGTACCCACAACAATCCGTAATAAGTTTGAACAAAAACGATCGATAATGTGAAGATAGAAAATAATATAACTGAGCCAATGAGTACTTTTTTCCGTCCAAAGCGATCAGCATAGTAGCCTCCAACAATCGCACCAGGAAGCAACCCAAATATTCCAACACTAAATAACACACCGAGTTGGGACGAATCCAAACCGAAATGTTCCTTGATTGAAGATGCGGCGACACCAATCGCTTGAATATCAATACCTTCAATCAGTGCAATGATAAAACAGATCACTATAGTAATATTAATTTTGCTGTATGTGTGTGCATTTTCCATAGTGCTCTCCTAAAACTTCCATGTGTAGTCAAGCGCCACGCGAAGTTCTTGGGCAGGCTTGAAAGCTGATGTTGGTGCAAAATTATTATCATAGATCGCGTATCGGGCACGTGCATTCACGCCCCCGATATACCTCATATGCTTCGGAACGCTATATTGCAGGTCAAAAGCCCACTCATCTTCTTTTAAATTATTTCCGCCGTAAGCGGGTAATTCAATGTTATCCCCTTTGCTATAACGCGCTGCAAACTTTAACCCTTCTACAAAATCTTTTAGATCCACATCATATCTAAAGCTTTTGACTCTTTCTTTTGGGTTAAGAAAGTCAGTGCTTACGCCATCTAGGAAGAATAAAACTTCACCACCGGTTAAATATGGAAAAGCGGTATCTCCATAACTATTTAAAATTCCGAATGAAAATTTATGAATATCATGTTTAAGGCTAAAATTTGTTGCAATTAACGTATTATCAACAGCGCCTGCACGTTCTTTCCCATCTTCATCACTACGATAAAACTTTAAATCACTTAGCACTGCTAAATGTTTATTCAGGTCATGTTCAGTTTTTGCCATAATGACAGTTTGTTGATAGAGATCTTCAACCTTCGCCGTATAGGCACCAACTAAGTTTTTTTTATCTAAGTTATGTTCAATCCCTGCGTAGAAAACATGGTCTGTCGCTGCCCCAATAAACTTCCCATTCGCACCTGTAATTCTGATGTCTTCATAGTCAGTGGAATCACGATGGTTCACCTTATTTAACCATCCCACTGTGATCAGGCTTTGCTTTAGATCTTTACTCTTCAGCTCGGCACCTCTATATACCTGAGGTAATAACCGAGCTTTAGATGCAAATAAAACAGGAGTAAATGGCATCAAAGTACCGACTTTGAGTTCTGTTTCGCTGTATTTTGCTTTAGCTGTAATACCGATTTCACCATATGCATCGGCAGCCTCTCGCGTACTTTTATCGACTGGAAGAAGTTGCGCACCTGTTTGCAGATCATCTGCATATAGTTTTAATCCTGCCATCGCTTGAACATCTACACCCAAACTAATTAGGCCTGGGGTATAACCTGACTCAACATTCAGTATGAAACCTTGAGCCCATTCTTTTAATGCAGATACATTCGATTGTTCGGTGAAGTTACGATCATAGTAATAGTTTCTAGTCGATAAACTGACTTGCGTATCTTCGATAAAATCCTGTGCAAAAGCACACTGAGAAGATAGCAGTAGGTAAAATAATATTCTTTTTCTCATAATCCTTCCTGAATTATATTCACTCAGCTTCCAACGATCTTGTTGAAAGCTCCTTTGTAAAGTCCATTTTATTTGTATGCAAAACAAGGTTTGCTTTTAAATTTAGCTATAAAAAAAGGTTCTTTTCAATCAAGAACCTTTCCACTTATAAATCTAAGACTAAGATTTTAGATTTTGAACGTGAGCAACATGGTGTAAAAACTTTATTGGAGTCACGCTCCTCATCCGTTAACAACATATCTCTATGATCAGGCTCTCCTTCAAGTACATTGGTTAAGCATGTGCCACAAATCCCTTGTTCACACGAAACAGGAATTGAAAATCCATTTTTTTCAAGAGCTTCAGTTACGGATTCATCAGCAGCAATCTCAATTAATTGTCCAGTCGATGCTATTTTTATTGAAAAATCAGAATTACAACTCTCTACACTATTTGCCGAAAAATGCTCCTTATGTAAATGATCATTTAACCAATGATATTTTTCTGCTGTCTTAAAAATAAAATCCATAAATCCATTTGGACCACATACATAAAGATGCTCATTTAAAGCAGGCTTGCCTAAAACGTCATCAACATTAATCTGCTGATTACGATCACCATCAATATGAAAATGGATTTCCTCAGAGAACTTTTTCTTTAGAATGTCTCTAAAAGCAATAGAAGATTCATCCTTCACAAAATAGTATAATTTAAAAGGAATACCTCTTCTTTTTAAATTAAAAGCCATTGATAATATTGGAGTAATCCCAATACCGCCTGCAAATAAAATGGCTTGATTAGTATTTTGGTGAATTGGAAATAAATTTCTCGGTTCACTGATGTGAACTCGATCCCCTATTTTTAGTTGATCATGAATAAAGGAAGAGCCACCACGTGAATGGAGATCATTCAATACTCCAATAACATAATGATTACGTTCTGAGTCACAGTTTGAGAGCGAGTATTGACGGGTTAACCCATTCTCCAAAATTAAGTCGATATGTGAACCTGCTGTGAACATAGGCAGTTCACAACCATCTTCAGCAACCAACTCATAACTTCGAATACTTGGCGTTAAATCAGATATTGATTTAATTTGAACATACATATTGAAATTCCATCTTACTTTTTGACAGCAACACAATCATTAGATTTCGACGATGTCTAAATCCCTTTATTCAGAATGTGCCCTTTGATCTTCATTTTTATTTGAACCGTGTACGGCAAAAACAGTCGCGCCCTCCATCTTTTGACCCACTGCCTGTTCATAAGCAAGTCGAACTTCATCTGGCTGACCTGCTTGACCAAAGAAATCTTTGAGATATGGACCCAATAATGGGTGTTCGGACAGTTCTTTGCGCGCTAAACCTTGAATCAGTTCATCACGGCATGCTGAAGGTAAAACAATATCTTTATTCAATGCTTTATCAAAAATCAGAGCCTTAGGTACAAAATCTGGATTATTTTTTAACTGATCTAGCTCTTCAAAGAAACGACGACGCATCATGACAATACCACGATCACTTTGACCTAGATTTTCACGGCTTCTATCCGTGATAGCCCCTTGTCCTACCCATACGACAAAGTCTTGATTGGCCACATGAGATGTAATCCACCGACCTGTTTGCGTATCCCTTATTGGACCATACCAAGAAGGTATTTTATCCTGTTGATAGGGTTCTTGTTCTGATGGCACACGGCTAAACACCCAAAGTACACTTAACGTATTTTCTTCATCAATGGGCACTCTCCACTCAAAGTGGTGACCTAAATAAAATCCATTCGGCCATAAAGTTACGCGTCCTTGTGTCCACATTGGATTATTTTCATCTTCATGATCACGTAAACGATGATAAGTGAAACCATAATCAAACTCTTTGAATTCAAGTTTTAAATGTGTTGGCACATAAGGCCCTTTTTCACCTGTTTGACGGATTGCCCAGTTGTTATGTGTCCATTCAAAATGGATTGGATCGATAGAGTTTTCTTGACACTGGAACCAGTTACAAGGAAGTTCGGCAAAAACCGCTTGGGCAAAGCCATTTTTATAATTAAATAAATCCCAATCTGGCAACTCAGGAACAGGTTCAGGCCCCATATAAATCCACAACATACCGACTTTCACTTGCACACGATATGCTTTGATTTTGGTTTTTTTACACATTCGTGCTGACGGATCGCACACTTGTTCGAAGGGTTGTTCGATACATTGACCTGTTTCATCAAATCGCCAACCATGATAGCTACAACGAATACCTTCTTGTTCAACAAATCCATACAGCATATCGGCGCTACGATGCGGACAATGACGATCTACAGCACCATACTTCCCACTAAGGTCCTTGTACAAAACAAGATCCTCTCCCATAACACGTATTTCCTTGATGGATTTCTCATCAAATTCGCTTTCACCAGCGATCGGATGCCAGTAGCGACGTAAATATTGACCCATTTCAGTATCAGGGCCTACTTTTGTCAATCTTGCATTTTTCTCTTCTGTGAGCATTATCTGCCTCCCTGCTTGTTTTACCTGCAAAACATTATTTATTATATCAATCAATTTAATTTACAGCCGAAAAAAACCTTTGTCAAAATTATTTGAAAAGGTTTGGTGATTTTTAAGTAACAATGTGAAAGTAAAACTCTCTGTTGCAAAACACTATCTGAAAAGTTATTCAGCATCCCAACTGCGAAATGAATAAGCCTGCACTTACAATCTAGCGAAATTGTATTTCAATTGGGTTGATCCAACGAATGAATAACATGCTCAATCAAAAGGTTAATGAAGTGAAATCAAACTGGTTTCGATACAGCAATTCAAAGTCTTATTACCCCTGCCGTTTGAATTTAACCATTTCAAATACCAGCCATATTGATATCCCGGTATTGTAGAAGGCAAAATTTTATTGTTAATACAATTCACTCTCATAAAAGTCGTAATGAATTAGATCTACTTCTTGACTCTATTGCCTAGAAGTTTTAGATAAAGGTGAATCAGAACGTAATAAACATCAGTCTAAATGTCATTGCTGATGAAAGTGGTATATATAGATATAGGCTAAAACTTGATAATTAACCCAAATCCTGCTTAAAGAAATGAGATTATTCATCTTGAGACTTATCCATCATTTTGAGCATAAAAAAGTCTATTCTTTGGTCTGATAACACTAAAAACTAATCATAAAATTACATTGAGCTTATGATTTTAAAGAAAAATCCTTATCCGCGATTCGGGTTAATTAAGTTCTTTAAAGATTTTCAAGAAGGATGTGATTAATTCGTAAGGATTGGAAATCTATTTGATTTAATTCAATGTGATGAATCTTTGGTTCTATCTAAAAAATGTACAGCCAAAATAGCAAGATCAGTTGAAAGAAATGAACTATTAAAAAACATTCAAAGGTGTATGAATAATCTTTTAAAAAATTGATCCAGATATCATGTCCAAAGTATGTCGAAACCCTAAACACATTCCATCAAATTATGAGGAAATAAACTTCATTCAAGTGACTTTTCAAGCCTAGTGAATGAGATTCATACGCGCATAGTAGTCCTCAACAAATTTATCGATTTAGCTTGGGCTCATACCCAAGTTCTCAATTAAATTTTTAAGCACTTGGGGTAATTAAAACATTTCAATATTTGAGTAATTAAGTTTAGTAAAATAGCCATGCCTTTTTATTATCAGGCTTAACACGGAAGTAAAAGCCATCACCATCTAGCTCTCTGTATTCTTTTAATTCTGTCTCAAGCATTGCTTAAACGGTATCTGTTAGAGGTTTAATTTCTTATATAGCCAAATTCACTCCTTACACTACAATGTTGTAAATAATATTTCATTGATAAATATAAAAATATTTATTCTTGAAATGTAGTGTAAAACTCACATCTGGCTATATCTGATCTTTTCGTTCTTCTTGTATTCCTTTGACTTCTGGAAAATGCAAGGGATACACGGCATGTATCCCTATAGTTAGTGATGTTGGCTTATGTTCAGGCATAAAAAAAGGCTTAAAACCTTACAGTTTAAGCCTTTCCACTTTATATTCCGTCATGTTGAGTCATATAAAGTTAGTGTTTTGGTGGAGATGGCGGGAGTCGAACCCGCGTCCGCAAGCACTACACTCGAGAATACTACATGCTTAGATATCGTCAATTATTTTAACCCGTTGCGACCCGACGAACAGGGTGCTAAGGCGATCCTCTAAATTTAGTACAAAGCCCCGAGGCGTGACTTTAATACGGACTTGTGTGCGTGCGCTTCAGTCGGACTCTCTAACCACAAGTATTCGGAGAGGCGGACAAGCTGCCCTTAGGCAGCTAGAGCGTATGATTCGTCGTTTGCGACTAAAAAATGCAAATTTGATTTACGAGAGAAAATGCGCTCTCGGCATGCATCTATGAGCTTCATCACCAGCGTCGAAGCCAGGAACATCCCCAAAGTACAGCGTAATCATAGCATACTTGTAGAAAAATACGATGTAATTTTCAAACAATTACACATCTTCATGCGCTTAATTTCATAATTGCGCTAATATTTTGTTTTTCAAGTCTAAGATTTAAAAATATATGAGTTACTTACTTGCACTTGATCAGGGAACGACGTCCAGTCGTGCGATCATTTTTGACGAATACGGAAATGTTCACGCAACAGCTCAACGTGAAATCCACATTAAGACTCCGCAATCAGGCTGGGTTGAACAAGATGCTCAAGAAATATGGACCACTCAAATTGCAGTCGTTCAGCAGGCAATTGCTTCTGCTCGTCTACTCGCTAAAGACATTAAAGCGATTGGACTCACCAATCAGCGTGAAACTACTGTGGTTTGGGACAAGCGTACAGGTCAGCCACTCGCCCCTGCAATCGTCTGGCAAGATCGACGTGCAAGCTCATGGTGCCAACAACTCATTCAAAATCAACATGAACAGTGCATTCAAAACATTACAGGTTTACGCATCGACCCCTATTTTAGTGCTGGAAAATTGGTCTGGTTATTCGAACATGTAGATGGCTTACGTAACCTTGCAGAACAAGGTCATGTCGCTTTTGGAACGATTGACAGTTGGTTAATGTGGAACTTAACTCAAGGTTCCAAACATGTGATTGAGATGAGTAATGCTTCGCGCACCATGCTCATGGATTTAAAGACGCAAACGTGGAGTCAAGAATTAATCGATTTATTTAACATTCCAAGTGGTGTATTACCTCAAATCGTCAGTTCCGACCACTATATTGCTAACACTGCCAAAGGTTTATTGGGTGCAGAAATTCCAATTATGGGCGTTCTAGGCGATCAACAATCGGCATTATTTGGTCAATCTTGCTTTGAAGTTGGTACTGCTAAAAATACCTATGGCACAGGTTGTTTTATGCTATTCAATACAGGCAATCAGATTCAAACCAGTCAAAATCAACTGCTGTCTACACTCGCTTGGAACTGTCAAAACCAAAATACCTATGCACTGGAAGGGAGTGTATTTATGGCAGGTGCAATTGTGCAGTGGTTACGTGACGGTTTAGGAATTATCAAAAATAGCCAAGACATTGAGCGTTTAGCCTGTCAGGTCGAAAGCGTTGAAGGTGTCGTTCTCGTTCCTGCATTTACAGGACTAGGTGCACCGCATTGGGACAGTGATGCGCGTGCCTTGCTTTGTGGCATGTCGCGTGGAACGAATAAAGCACATATTGCACGGGCAGCATTAGAAGCAATTGCATTTCAAGTTTCTGATGTACTTACAGCGATGCAGTCGGATATTGGACAGCCACTGAAAGAACTGCGTGTCGATGGTGGTGCGAGTAGCAATGATATGCTGATGCAATTCCAAGCAGACATTTTAAATGTCCCTGTGCTACGTCCTAAAATGCTTGAGTCCACCGCTTGGGGTGCAGCAGCCATGGCAGGTTTAAAAGCAGGTGTATTCTCACAGCTTTCAGATATCTCTGAATCTTGGCAACTCGATCGTGCGTTTGAACCGAATATGAGTGAAGACCAACGTCAAACTCATTTAAAGCTTTGGCAAAATGCCTTAAATCGAGCGAAGTCTTGATAGCGTTTGAATGACATCAAAAAGCCCTCACTTTTAGCATCATGTAAATTGAGGGCTTTTATTCTTTTATCCTTTAATAAGGACTTACAAATTAGTAAGCATAAGACGCGATACCTGTTGCGATTGGCTTACCTTCATCATTGACCATATTCATGCGCATAGTACAGCCCTTACGCCCCATACGAAGAACTTCAGCCGTGGCAATAAAGTGTTTTCCACGACCCGGTGCGAGATAATCGACACGCATATCAACGGTGGCCAAACGAGAGACTTTCTTTAACGTTTCCGCCATCTGATCAGGTTCAGCACGATTATAAAGCTCTGCCATCGCCACGATACCGCCAATACTATCCAGTAAAGTTGCAGATACGCCACCATGCAAAATTTGGAATGAAATATTCCCGATCAGATTCGGTTTCATTTCGATATAGCCTTGGATTTGACCATCGACTATACGCATTTGCATTTCATTGTATGAAAAATAAGGCGAAGTATTAAATACCTGAACCAATTGGTTTAAAACCACATTCAAGTCAACCTTTGCACCGTAATGCAAATTGCCCGTCCACTTTTTTTCTACATCATTCATAACAAACTCAAATCAACATAATGAGAAAAAACCATTCAGGAATTCTCCCCAAAACCGCATTAAGGGGGCTACAATAACCGCAAGTTAAATACCGAACATCGAGAATGTGATGACTTATACGTTTAATCGCCCAGCTTTTCCTGCTACACGTATGCGCCGTATTCGAAAAAATGAAAAACTCCGTGAGATGGTGAGAGAAACGCATCTATCTACAGAGCATCTGATTTATCCGGTATTTGTGCTACCAGGTCAAAATAAAACCCAAGACATCCCTAGTATGCCAAAAATCCAACGCCTTTCCGCGGATTTGTTGTTAAACAAAGCAGAAAAACTTTTGGAATTGGGTGTGTCTAAATTGGCACTTTTCCCTGTAACCCCTCAAGAAGACAAAAGTTTATCTGCTGAAGCCGCTTGGCGTGATGACGGACTCGTTCAAACCACAGTTCGTTTACTTAAAAAAGAATTGCCTGAAATGGTGCTGATTACTGATGGCGCACTTGATCCATATACCACACATGGTCAAGATGGCATCATTGATGAAACAGGTTATGTGCTCAATGATGAAACGGTTGAATGCTTAATTAAACAGGGGTTAAGTCATGCAGAAGCAGGTGCAGATGTGTTTGCACCAAGTGACATGATGGATGGTCGTATCGCTGCGATTCGTCAAGCTTTTGAAACCAATGGTCATATCTATACCAACATCATGGCGTATTCTGCGAAATATGCATCGAGTTTCTATGGCCCATTCCGCGACGCTGTCGGTTCTTCAAGTAACTTGAAAGGTGGTAACAAATATAATTACCAAATGGACGTGGGTAACCGAGCTGAAGCGCTACATGAAATTGCTCTCGATATTCAAGAAGGCGCGGATATGGTCATCGTAAAACCAGGTATGCCTTACCTCGATATCGTGCGTGAAGTGAAAGATACTTTTGGTATTCCAACCTTTGTTTATCAAGTCAGTGGTGAATATGCCATGTTGGCAGCGGCAATCCAAAATGGTTGGTTATCTGAAAGCGTGATTTTAGAATCGCTCATGAGCTGTCGCCGTGCAGGTGCAGATGGGATTTGGACTTATTTCGCTGAAGATGCTGCGAAAATGTTAAAAGGTATGAAGTAATTTTTGAAAATCTAAACTTTCAAAGTTCTTCATTTTTAAAGCTTTTCATTTTCAAAGATTTTAGCTTTCAAAGCTGTTTACCTTCAATGTCCCTCTAAAAAGGCTGATCCATGATCGGTCTTTTTGATGTGATCAAAATAAGTATAGAAAATAAAATGTTATGACAATCGATGATCTTTGTCGTGTTTCTCATTTTAGGTTTAATTTTAGTTTTTTGATTTTAGTTTCTTGATTTTAGTTTCTAAAATGCACTCCACTCCCTTGCAATCTAAGCGCTGTGTTTTAATATCTCACACTGTTATGGACTAGATTGAGTTTAAGATGCATATTGCCATCATTGGCTGTGGGATTAGCGGTCTATTATCTGCACTTGAATTAGTAGAGCAAGGGTGCTCGATCAGCTTATTTGATCAACAACAGGCGGGTAAAGCCGCATCTTGGGCAGGTGGTGGAATCCTGTCTCCAATGTATCCATGGCGTTATCCTCAAGCAGTGAACGATCTCGCCCAACATGGTAAAAAACTTTACCAACAATGGAATGAGAAACTCCGTCCAATCACAGGGATCGACTTTGAAATTTACGACACAGGTTTGCTGATCTTTGATGAAGACGATTTTGAAATTGGTCAGCACTATGCAGATCGCCACCATGAACCGATGCAACGTTGCCAACTCCTCAATCGTGAAAAACTAGAACAAACCAATCCGCATATTGCTCAACAATTTCAGCATGCGATGTATTTCCCTGAAATTTCCCATGTACGTAATCCGCGCTTACTCAAGTCCATCATCACCTATTTAAAACAACATCCCAAAGTCAACGTGTATGAAAATACATGGATTGACCACTTTGACATTAAAAACAATAAAATCAATTCGATTAAAACCACTCAAGGTCAACACTTCACGGCAGATCAATATGTTATTGCCACAGGCTCTTGGTCAGAGCATTGGTCAAATCAACTCGGATTGAAAATTCCCGTATACCCCGTTCAAGGTCAAATGCTTTTATTTAAAACCCCTGAACAATGGCTACCGACCATGTGTATGAATAAAGTCATGTATTTAATTCCGCGACAAGATGGACACATCGTCTGTGGCTCAAGCATGGATGATATTGGTTTTGATCATCGTCCGAATATCGACACGCAACGTAAAATTTATGAAGCGAGTGTGGAAATGGTGCCTGAACTGGAACAATTTCCGATTGTAAAATCATGGGCAGGATTACGTCCAAGCTCACCGACAGGCATCCCTTATATCGGACCACTTCCTGAGCTTGAAAATGCTTGGGCGAACTTTGGACATTTTAGAAATGGCTTATGTATGGGACCTGCCTCAGCACAGCTTTTACGCCAATTGATCTTAAATCAAGACACTTTAGTCAATGCAGATGTCTATAGCCCGAGCCGTTTACAGCAGACTGAAACCATTTAAATGGTTTCAGTTTTAGGTATGCACTTTAAATAGTGATTTTACCAATTAACCAAACTTTTTCATTGCCATACGTTGTGCTTGTTTTCCGTAAAACCAATAAGTGATGAGGTACAACGGAATGGCTAAAATCATGATCATAATAACCGTAAGACTTAAGAATTTCCCATTGGTCATATAAAGCGTAAAGTTTTGCCATACTTCAGGGTCATTACGAGAAAACATAAGTATTCCAAACAACACCCCTGCGATGTTATAACCCCAAAATATAAACGTATAGGCTAATGTAAACTTTTTTCGCTCTTGGTCAGTAGGCGCACGACGTTGTTGTTTGATAAATAGATTCAGTACAAAGATCATGGCGATCATGTACGGTAAGGCAGTCACAATCCCTGCCACTTGTGGTGGTAAGAGTGCAGCCACCACGCCTGCGATCAATGTCAGCCCTAAACAAAGTAAGAAGAACCATAAGTAATATTTGTTCAAAGAGACCATTTTTGTTCATCCAACACTGAATAAAACAGCAGTATAAAAAAAAATGAGTTTTTTTTCAGTTTATTGTCAACGAATCTGTGTATCCCGACGTTATATAAAGTAGAAGGTCAGTAGTAACCATGAACTATTTGCCACGGCATCCGCAAATGTTCTTGGTGACCTCTAAACCAATGAAACTTATAAATCATGCTTCAAGCATTTAAGTTTAGTTGTAGCAGCCTAAATTTTCATGATTGACGTATATTAGCCGACGATTTTCTATCACTCGAATCGTCGGCTTTATTTTTTTAACTATTTTATGACAATAAGAATATAAATATGCAAGGCACACCTATACCCAACTTACTCAACGTCAAAAACAATAATTTAATCTGGTCTTTTTTTAACGAATTTATAGAGCTCGGAAAGCGTTTACCAAATCCTAATTTAACTGAGGTCGTTTCCATTGAGGGATGTTTAAATTGCAAATTGTCTGCAGATGTCGTTGCTGAAGCTAAATATCCAGATATTGCCCTTTCTCGTACTCGGGGATATATGATGAATATCCAACATGATATTAGAACGATTGAAGAGTTAAGACGTATAAAACAATTATTTAGACTGCCTCAATATGGGCAAATTTTATTTAAAGGAGATACCTCTCAAGACTTCAGAGCTTATGTTGATGCTCATATCAAAATAGGCAACATTGCCAATACTCTTATTGGAGGAAAGGACTTAGAGGGTTGGACTTTTGAAGATTATGAAAAATATGAGCTAAAAGAATTAAAACCTCTCACGATTGGCTTAGGAATGATTGAAAAAGGTGCCGATTATAAAACAGGTCAAGTGATCTTAGAAAAAGGAACCATTATCACAGCGCCTCAAAAAGCCTTACTGAGGCAAGCCAAAGTTACGCAAGTCGAAATTTATAAAAGAATTAAAATCGCCGTGGTCTGTGTCGCCTATGATCTAGAAGAGTTAAATAGTGATCTGGAGTTTGGATATATACAAGATTGTATGAAAATTTGGGGCTATGAATTTGATATCATTAAAATAAAGCCTGGGAGATACGAAATGCCTCAGATTGTATTATCTGAGGAAGATCGTCAACTCAGCACCGACATGAAGACTTTTATTGATCGTTTAAAAGAGATAACCAGCACATACGATTACAGCATTGCATGCGGCATCAATCTTAAAGATGGAACTTTCAGTGAAGTAGGATTGGGGAAACAGGGATTACTTCATGGTGGTGAAATCATCCCTCAAATACAAAGAGCAGTAAAATCTAAACTTATGCTCGGAGACTTAAAACGTCCAATAACTCGAGAAAATATTAAACACTATAATGAGCAAGGTCAACATACTGCAACCATCGCCAAAAAATACGAAGACCGTGGAATTCTTCACTACGTTAGTGGTGGGCTGTTAGACATTATCGTGAATATGCACCTTTTTGTTCGCCCCATCTTGTTACATCGTATTCATAACAAGCCCTACCAACCAAAGTGGGAAGTGGGTGTACTAGGACATGATTATGAACATAAAGGAGAGAACCCCACCCCCTTTTTATGGGCATCTGTCTCCGATATCTTCTATGACGTTAAACCTGGATACCATAGAGAAGAAACTGTTCCAGAACTAAAAATCATTGAGTTAGATGAAAGTCGTCAAGATAAAATTAACTTTATGAAAGATTGTAATTGCTTCATTGCAATAACACTTAGGTCTGAAGAAGATAAAATCTTAAAAAAAGGGGACTTATTTTATTATTTAAAGATATAGGATTTTAAAGAATTAAAAATAATTGCTTAATGCCTTAATGCCTTAATGATTTTTCATTATAAGAAAGATTATGATGCCAAAATGATGATGGACTAGAATTCAACTATACATTTTCGCTACTATGCTTCTCAAGGCATGGGACAAATAATATGGCAATTCATTTTCTACATACATCAGATTGGCATTTAGGACAGTTTTTCCATAATCATGATCGTGAATTTGAACATGCTCAATTTCTGAGCTGGCTCTTAGAGCAGATTAAGCTCAAACAACCCAACGCATTATTAATTGCTGGTGATATCTTTGATGTCATCAACCCAGCATCCTCTGCCCAAAAACAGCTTTATCAATTTTTAGCCGATGTACATGAAATCGCCCCACACCTACAAACATTAATGATTGCAGGCAACCATGACTCTGGTTATCGGATTGAGCAAGTCGACCCACTATTAGCCAAATATAACGCCAAAGCAGTTGGTGTGATTCATCGTATAGACCCAAAAACCTTAGATCTTGATCGTTTGATTGTGCCTATTTATGACCAACAACAAAAAGTTGTGGCATGGTGCTTGGCACTGCCTTATTTGCGCAGTAGCGAGATCACTGGAATTAATGAACAGACCACCAATCAACAAAGTGCTATTAGCTATTTACATCAACAACTGATTGCCGAGGCTAAAGCTCGTAAACAGCCTGACCAAGCCTTAATTTTGATGTCACACGCGCATATGCAAGGTGGTGAAACATCAGATTCTGAGCGTCCAATTGTGGTCGGGAATGAAGAAGCTATATCCACTGCCCTTTTTGATGATGTGATTGATTACGTTGCGCTCGGACATTTGCATAAACCACAGAAAGTAGGACAAGAGCATATCCGTTATAGTGGCTCGCCTATTCCTCTGTCTTTTAGCGAGCGCAACTATAAGCATCAAGTGGTCGAAGTCAAAATTGATCCTGAGCTTAAAGATCATGCATTTAGTTTTGAACCTTTAATTATCCCAAGAACAGTCGATTTAATTCGGATTAGTGCTGATCTATCCGATTTAATTGAGACCTTAAAAGCATTACCTGATGGCGAAATTGAAGATTTAGCTGCTCGGCATTTTATCGAGATTGAATATAAAACCGATGCACCGCCTCCTGTAGATTTACGCCAACAAATTGAACTAGCCCTACCACCTAATCGCTATCGTTTGCTGAGAATTGCACGTTTATATCAAAAAATTGATGATCAAGATCAGGCACACAGCTCTAAAATTGATTTAGCACCGCCAACACCTGAGTCTTTATTTTTAAGGATGTGGGAAAAGAAAGGTTATAGCGAAGATCCTGCAGTCAAACAAGATTTCTTACAGCTGTTGCACGAAGCACAAGACGCCCTTGACCAAGATTAATCAGGATAAACCATGAGAATTATACGTTTAAGCTTAAATAACTTGGCATCTTTGGCAGGCACGCATGAGATCAATTTTGAAGATACGCCTTTAGCGCAAGCAGGCCTCATTGCGATTACAGGCAAAACAGGGGCAGGTAAATCTACGCTTTTAGATGCGATGTGTTTGGCACTCTATGATGGGATTCCACGTTTACCTGATAGTGATAATCCTCGTTCTCGCCGAGATAACACGATTGTAGATGCGAGTGGTCAAGCGATTGCGATCAACGATCCTAAAAATATTTTACGCCGTGGCACGACCTCAGGCTTTGCTGAACTTGAATTTGTCGCACTCGACCAAAAACGTTATATTGCACGTTGGGAAATCCAGCGTGCACGTAAAAAAGTGGACGGGAACATTAAAGTCGATCGTTCGGTATTTTGTGTTGATGAATCACGTTTAATGACACAAAAGACTTCAGAGTGCACACCATTTATTGAGCGGATTACAGGTCTTACCTTTAAACAATTTACCCGTGCGGTTTTACTTGCACAGTCAGAAGTCGGTGCATTTTTAAAAGCCAAAGATCAAGAACGTGCGGATTTACTGGAATATCTCACCAACTCACAAATTTTTAGTGAAGTCAGTAAACGTGCCGCTGAAAAGTACAGTGAAGTCAGCCGTAAAAGAACTGAACTTGAAAAATATGTAGGAAAGTTGGAACTTCTCTCGGATGAGCAAATCGAAAAATTACAATCAGAGTTTCAAGCGTCTAATCTTCTTCTAGAAAACTTAAGCAAAACCGAAAAGCTGCTCGAAAATGACTTGAAGTGGCATAAAGATCGTCATGAATTGTATGCCAACATGCAGGCAAAAAAAGAAGTCTATGATGTACAGATAGATGCCGACCAAAAGTTACAATCTCAAAAACAATTATTGGTGTATTTAGATCAATTTCAGCCAATTCGAGATGCTTTTAATCAGCAACGAAATATACAAATTCAGTTGAATACACTTCAAGAAAGTTTAAAAACCTTTCAACCTCAGTTAGATCAAGCACAACAGAATTTTAATGCACAGCAACAACTATTTGAACAATCTCAAAAACAACTGACCGAATGGCAAAATCATCGTGAACAACTCAAGCCACAGCTTGAACAGGCGCGCCAAATTGATCATGAGATCCATACGCAAGCTGAATTATTTAAGAAAACTGAAGCCGATAAAAATCATCTACTCAAAGTGGATATTGCCCCGTTACAGCAACAGATCACGTTGCAACAACAGCAGTTTAATCAACAGCAACACGCTTTACTCGAAATTGAGCAACATCTTAGCCAAACTGCGGATTGGACAGTATTTGATGATGTGTTGCCATCGACCTTACAGAGTCTAGAACAGTACCAAAATTTATATGTCCATCTACAACAACATTATCCAATGGCTTTGCAATCTTCAGAGGCAGATCTCATTCTGCAACAACAAGAGATTCAGTCTCAAATTGAAACTTGGCAGGCGACATTTAAAGATTTAAATACATTAGAACAAGACTTGAATCAGAAACAAAAACAGCAAGAAAAGTATGCGCAAGATTTACATCATTTAGATAACTTGAAACAGCACTGCCAGCGTTGGCAACACGATGTTATTTTATTGAAGAACATCCAACACGATGATCTCAAAAATCAGCAAAAAAATCAGCAACTAAATGCTCAACTTGACCATCAACAAACGGCGTTACAACAAGCAGAGTTACATCTAAAAAACGTGAAGGACATTTTTGAGCAACAACGTTTATTGCAAAACCAAAGTGTGCAAGATTTGCGTGTGCAGTTACAACCTGATGCGCCATGTATGGTCTGCGGTAGCCAAACTCACCCCTTTGTCGAACATCAAGCCTTACTTCAAGATGCTTTAGCCAATCTACAGCATCAACAACTTGAAGATGCAGAACAACAAGTCAAATTAGCACAGCAACAGTTAAATGATTTAAAGATTCAAATCTCCCAGTTGGACAGCACGCTTGCACAGCAACAGCAGCGTATTGATGAATTGAATCAGCAAACCACAGCGCAATATCAACAGATCAGTGACATGATCCAAACCCATGCTTTATCCATTGTAATCGACCGCCCTAGCGATGAGCTCAATCAAACGATTCAGCAAAATATCGATGCGATTATCCAACAGCAACAACAGCTGAAATTACAGCGTGAACAGCAGGAGACTATTTTACTTGCATGGCGTAATCATTTAGGACAGTTGGAACAACTTAAAATTGCACTGCAACAAAGACAACAACTGTCGCAAATTATCACGCCGATGATGTCTCCATTGCCACAGCATCTACAGCAAAAATGGCGAGATCAACCCTTGGCACAATGTCAAACTGCACTTGCAGAGCTACAGGTACGCCAACAAGGTTTGAATCAGCGCTTAGGTTTGCAAAATCAATTGAAGGATCTGCAGCAAAATCTCAAAGCTTTTGAAGAACGTCTGCAATTCTTACAACAACGCGAACAACAACTCGATACATCCATGCAAGAGGTACTGAAAAAAGGCAAACAATTGCGTGAACAACTGAATCAACTTACCGAAACCTACGCAGGTCAGCAATATCGGAAATTTGCAGATTGGCAACAGGCTTTAGAGACGCAAGATCATGCCTTACAACAACAGCTCCATGCACAGCGTCACAATGTTGAGCAAACGCAGCAACGTATGCAAGATTTGCGTCTTGAACAGCAACGTTTACACAGCCAAGTACAGCAACATGAAGAAGCCTTAAAACATGCCACAGATGCCATTTTTGTTTGGAAGCAACAGCATACTGAGTTTAGCGATGTATGCATTGAACAATGTATGGCGCTTTCACACCAACAAGTCCAAAGCATGCGTGCCGATTTAGAACGACATCATCATGCATTGAGCAGTGCCAAAAGTGCTTGGGAAACACTCGAAGAACATTATAAAAAGCACTTAAGCCAACAGCCAGCGCTTGATTTTGAAATGATTCAGCAAAAGTTAAGTGAACTCGCCGAGCAAAAATCGATACAACAAAATGCATCAAATACAATCGATGCAGAATTGCGTATGAATGACCATCAAAAGTTAACGCTTACAAAGTATCAATCTGAAATTGAGGTGGCGAAAGCAGAAGAATATCGTTGGGGCAGGATTTACGAATTAATTGGTCATCGTGATGGTGTGAAGTTCCAAAAAATTGCGCAAGAGCATCACTTAGATATTTTGGTGGAATATGCCAATCAACAATTACAACCGCTTGCTCCACGCTATCAGTTGCATCGTATTCCAGACAGTCTAAGTTTGGCGATTGTAGATTTAGACATGAACAGCGAAATACGCCCTGTGTTGTCTCTTTCAGGGGGTGAAACTTTTTTGGTTTCCCTTGCTTTAGCATTAGCCATTGCCAACATGGCTTCAGGCTCGATGAAGCTTGAATCCTTATTTATTGATGAAGGCTTTGGCACGCTCGATCCGAGTTCATTACATATGGTGATGAATGCCTTAGACAGCTTACAAAGCCAAGGGCGTAAAGTGGTGCTGATCTCCCACATCCAAGAAATGCATGAACGTATTCCTGTACAAATCCAAGTTAAACCCGTGGGGACTGGTGCAAGTACCATTCAAATCGTAGGTTGAGCGAATAAATAATATAGGATTAACCCGAATCCTGCTTAAGGAAATGAGATCATTCATCTTGAGACTTATCCATCATTTTGAGCATAAAAAAGTCTATGCTTTGGTCTGATAACACTAAAAACTAATCATAAAATTACATTTAGCTTATGATTTTAAAGAAAAATCCTTATCCGCTATTCGGGTTAGGATTAAGCCAACTTTGCTTATCTGCATGGTTGGCTTAATTTGGTTGAAAAGCTTTAGATTTCAATCCAATTGACGTAAAGTCAAAATTTGTTCGCTTCGACCAAAGGGTCCTTGTTCATCATGCAATATCGAGCTGGTTAAGCCAATTCCATCATTGCCATATTGTTGAACGGTCTCTAAACCAAGCCATTTCCCTTGTGGCATTCGATACAGATGAATCTGCAAATCTAAATTCGGAAATGCAAACTGAAATGGCCAACCTTGACGCGAAACAATTCCATTCGCGGTGTCTACCATGCCCATTAATTTGACAAAATCAGCAGTGGGCTGACCTTCAACCATATCATGCGAATTGGTCAACCATACAATGCCTTTCCCTGCCCTGCGTCCGTGAGTGCGGGCTTCAATTGATTGGATATAACCACCTGGCCAATTTCGAATTTCAGTCCAAACAGGTGCATGTTCAGGTGTCTCAACATTTTGATCTTCAATTCCCATCACTGCCTGAGAATCGCTAAGTATCATCCGCCATGTTCTCGCGATAATACAAGGCTTACCCTGCGTACTCATCACAGACTCTAATAATTCAATCGTTTTACCCGGACGAATGACTTTGGTTTCAATACTAAATTCGCCACCGTGAATTAAACCCAATATATCTAGACTGACCCGACCAATACGCATGCCTGCGCGAGGATGGTAACGATATATTTCCTCACAAATAATCCCTGTAGCAGGTGCCATATGTTGTTCATGAGGATTCCATGCCCCTTGAGCCAACGCTGTTGATCGATAATGTGCAATGACGGATCCGTGTTGTTCTTCTTGACGTTGAATGAGTTGATAATATCCATTCATCTTGTTCTAATCCTTGAATAATAAGTGAAAAATACACTGTTTATGTTTTAATCAAATTATGCAAAAACATCAACCCTAAACTTGATACTTTTCTCATCATTGATAGCTTTAAGCCTTTAATTCCTTTCTATGTTTACCTATCCCAAATAAAAAGACTTCCGAAGAAGTCTTTTTTGTTTTTTTATATCAATTAATTTTTATCCGCTGGAAATGCATTCGGTGCTGGTGCATATTCACTGGTCGCATCAACAACAACAGGTTCAGGGTTACTTAATTCAAAAACCACTGTACCAATAATGCCTGTATTATCAATTGATCCATTTGAAGAATTTGCAGCATAAGATTCATCAGGCTTTCCAAAGGTAAATGAAGCAACCGCTTGATCACTTTTTCGGAAACCTTCAATTGACAAAGTATCATGCGCATTCAACACATAACCCGAACTATAAATTGATGCTTCTTGACCATTCAGAACATCTAGACCATCTACGCTTGCCACGATTTCATAGGTATTTGACGTGTTATTTTCATAACGTAATTGATAGCTTTGACCTGCTTTTGCTTTGACATAGTAATTCTTACCATCACGGATCAGCGGTAGAGCCTTTCCTTCATCATCAACAATAGAAAAACTTACTTTACCTGCGGCGATCGACAGGCTATTGACCGCCTTACCTTTAAAATCTTTACTGGCATAACGTACAGTCGCTTGAGCAATCGGTTCATCCGACATACGGTGTAAATCAACTTTGGTAACATGAGAGCTAACATCATCTCCCCATTTTGTTCCTAATTTTTCATTAGATGCAATATCGGCATTTGAGGGTGCAGCATCGGCTACGACTGCCGAATCTGAAGCAGCTTCCTCTGTTTTTTTAGCACAAGCAGTTAGAAATAACCCTATGAGCAGGCAGATAAAAAGATTGAGAAAATGTTTTAAATTCATGATTCACCTTTAATTTTATAAATTATTTAAACACAAATACATTTTTATGTAGTTTTCATAAACAGTATATGACATTTGCTTTTATACTGGTTGACATGACTTTGTTATTTTTTTGTACAATTTTAAATCTTAAAAAAACCCTGAGTTTTTCAGGGTTAAACTTTATGCTCACAAATTAATTAGGCATCTTAGTTAAGTTATAGATTGATATTTATTGAGCATAATCTCGAGCACCAAATAAGGCAGTTCCTACACGAACCATAGTAGAACCCGCAGCAATGGCTTCTGTCATATCTCCTGACATTCCCATACTTAAAGTGTCCCAATCGTCAGGATGTGCGTGAAGAAATTTAACCTGTTCAAATAATTTTTGTGCATCTGCAAACGCAACAGTATTGTTTGGTGCAGGAATCACCATGAGTCCACGAAGTTTAAGATGAGGCAATTGACTAATTGCAGCAACTAAATCGGCTACTTCTTCAGGCTGACAACCATCTTTTGTATCTTGAGCATCAATATTGACCTGCAAACAAATGTTGAGCGGTGCTTGATCAGCTAATCTTTGATTCGATAAGCGCTCTGCAATGATCAATCGATCCACACCATGCACCCATGCAAATTTTTCAGCTAGATGTTTGGTTTTATTGCGTTGTACATGCCCAATGAAATGCCATTCGATATTGAGGTCATTTAAAGCTTCCATTTTATCTAAAGCTTCTTGCAGATAATTTTCACCAAATGCACGTTGACCTGCATTGAAAATTTCACGTAAAGCTTCACTTGGATGTGTCTTTGAGACAGCCAAAAGTTGTACAGTATTTTCTGCACGACTGGATTGCTGACAAGCCTGTTGAATCTGTTGTAACACCAGTGATCTGGCTTGTTGAAGACTATTCATTGACACATATCTCACTTAATTCATCTTTTTTTACTTTCCTATTCGGTCAACTGTTGGTTAAGCTAGAGGAAAGCATTATTATTCTAACAAAATAATTAAGATTTATTTGCACTCGGGGTTTTTATGGATATTACAGAACTACTTGCTTTCTCTGTTAAAAATGGCGCGTCTGACTTACATTTATCTGCGGGCATGCCGCCAATGATTCGTGTAGATGGTGAAGTTCGTCGTATCAACCTACCAGCATTAGAGCATAAAGATGTCCACCGTTTGGTGTATGACATTATGAATGATAAACAACGCCGTGATTTTGAAGAAAAGTTGGAAACTGACTTTTCATTTGAAGTTCCTGCCGTGGCTCGTTTCCGTGTCAACGCATTTAACCAAAACCGTGGCGCAGGTGCTGTCTTTCGTACCATTCCATCGAAAGTATTGTCGATGGATGATCTGGGAATGGGACAAATTTTTAAAGATATTTGTGAATATCCACGTGGCATCGTATTGGTAACAGGCCCAACGGGTTCTGGTAAATCAACCACCCTTGCAGCAATGATGGATTATATTAACGAAAACCGTTATGACCACATTTTGACTGTGGAAGATCCGATCGAATTTGTACACCAATCTAAAAAGTGCTTGATTAACCAACGTGAAGTACATCGTGATACTCATGGCTTTAATGAAGCTTTGCGTTCAGCACTGCGTGAAGATCCAGACATTATCTTGGTCGGTGAGATGCGTGACCTTGAGACGATTCGTTTGGCGCTTACCGCTGCTGAAACAGGTCACTTGGTCTTTGGTACTCTACATACCACGTCTGCTGCGAAAACCATTGACCGTGTCATTGACGTCTTCCCTGCTGAAGAAAAAGATATGGTTCGTGCGATGTTATCTGAATCACTTCAAGCGGTGATTTCTCAGACGCTGCTCAAGAAAAATGGCGGTGGTCGTGTCGCTGCTCATGAAATCATGATTGGTATTCCTGCGATTCGTAACTTGATTCGTGAAAACAAAGTTGCGCAAATGTATTCCGCGATTCAGACGGGTGCAAACTATGGCATGACCACCCTTGATCAAAGCTTAAAAACTTTGGTTGCCAAAGGCGTGATTAGTCCACAAATTGCACGTACTGCTGCCAAACAGCCAGAATCGTTCCTATAAAAGCATAAAAATACATGGAATGAACATATGGATTTTAACGATTTATTAGATTTGATGATTACCCATAAGGCATCCGATTTATTCGTGACTGCCGATGTTGAACCCTCAATGAAAATCAATGGTGAAATCATTCCTGTGGTCAAAACCAAGCTCAACGGTGAAATTATCGGTCAATTGATTTATTCGATCATGACCGATAAACAGCGTAAAGAATTTGCCGATACCCGTGAATGTAATTTTGCAATTTCCAATAAAGATAAAACAGCACGATTTCGTGTCAGTGCATTTCAACAGCGTGATTTACCGGGTATGGTATTACGTCGTATTGAAACACAAATTCCAACCCCTGAAGAACTGAAACTCCCGCCTATTTTAAAAGATCTTGCCATGACCAAACGTGGCATCATTTTATTGGTGGGAGCAACAGGTACAGGTAAATCGACCTCGCTGGCCTCTTTGATTGGTCATCGAAATCGCAACTCTAAAGGTCATATCATCACCATTGAAGACCCGATTGAGTTTGTCCATCAACATGAAGGTTGCATCATTACTCAACGTGAAGTTGGTATTGATACTGAAAGCTATGAAATCGCGCTTAAAAATACGCTACGTCAAGCACCAGATGTGATTCTGATTGGTGAGATTCGATCTCGCGAAACCATGAACTATGCGATTGCTTTTGCTGAAACAGGTCATTTGGTTTTTGCAACACTCCATGCCAACAATGCTAACCAAGCGATTGATCGAATTATTCATTTCTTTGAAGCAGATCGACATAGTCAACTGTTTATGGACTTATCACTTAATCTCAAAGCGGTCGTTGCTCAACAGTTAGTGCCGACCATTGATGGGCAATCACGTCGTGCAGCCATTGAAATCTTAATTAATTCGCCTTTAATTTCTGATTTAATCCGAAAAGGTGAGGTCAATGAAATCAAAGATTTGATGAAGCGATCTCGTGAGTTGGGCATGCAAACCTTTGACCAAGCTTTATTTGATTTATATAAAGAACGTCAAATCAGCTATAAAGATGCACTGAAATATGCAGACTCTGAAAATGATTTACGTCTGCAAATTAAACTCTCGGAAGATGGTGCTGATCAATTATTGGGTTCTGCATCAAAATTGACTTTCGATGGACAATAATCGATAGATCCGTTTGAATAATTTAAAAGTCAGTCACAAAAAAGAGCTCTTAGGAGCTCTTTTTTATTCATAGATCTGATGAATTACTTTTTACGATACACTTCCTGACACTCAGGAGCATCACAGTAACCGTATAAATTGAGTGAATGACCCGTCAAAGTGAAGCCCATTTTTTCAGCCACTTGGTGTTGTTCATGTTCAATAACGTCATTGGTAAACTCAACCACTTTATTGCAGTTGTAGCAAACCAAATGATCATGATGATCATCCTGCATAATCTCAAATACAGAGTGATTATTTTCAAAATGGTGACGCTGAATAATACCTGCTGCCTCAAACTGAGTTAACACGCGGTATACAGTCGCTAAACCGACATCTTCGCCTTGTTCAAGTAAGGTCTTATAAATGTCTTCAGCACTCAAGTGATGCTGTCTAGAGTTTTCCAATAATTCCAAAATCTTGATTCGTGGAAGGGTAACTTTAAGTCCAGCTTTGCGTAAATCTTGATTGGAAATAGGCATATAAAAAGGTCTCTCAACAAATTTTAAGTTGGAATATGCAACAGAGTTTAGATGCAGTATGATCTATCCTTGGATCAATTGCATCATAATTAATTTGGGATAGTGTAGCAAAATGCAAAAAATCATGCTGGCGTTATTCGTCACTTCTTTACTGGGTGGTTGTTCTGTCTTCGGTGTATATAAAGTCGATATTCCACAAGGGACACCATTAACCCAAGCCCAAGCATCAAAAATACAAGTCGGGATGACGCATCAACAAGTACGCTTTTTACTCGGCAGTCCGACTGTAACTGATCCGATGAATCCATTACGTTGGGATTACCTGTACCACTATATCCCAGGCACCTACGCTAAAAAAGCGAAAATTCCTGCTGTTCAAGGTCAACACCTTAAAGTGTTCTTTGACCAAAATGGTGTGGTAAATAAGATTGAAGGTCTGGAAACAATTCCAGAATCTCAACCGGGTTTACCGGCATCTAAAGAAGCAATTCTCAATGCCCCACCACTATAGTAACTTTTAAATAAAAGAAAACCCCTCATTGAGGGGTTTTTAAAATCACTTCAATAGTTTAAAGCGATTGCCACGGCAATACAGCCCGACAGGGTTTTCTGCCGCACGTTTTCGACGCTTATCTTTGGGATTCACGGTTAAAGCTCTATAAATTTCAACACGATCACCCACTTCAATTAATTGTGTCAAATCTCGAACCCTTATACCAAAAATTCCGCATTGTAATATTTCAGGCAGAGTCGTTAAATTCTTAATTTGACTCATCTCAATAGCATCATTGACCGTCATGCCTTCCACAAAATCAACAGCGATATGAAATTGCTGATCAACACTCGCAAATGCAACCCAGACCTTTTGTGGCATCATTGAATGTTGATTGGTATTCACTGGCTGATTGTCCTGCGTATTCATGATCAAACCAATTGCCCAAGATATGAAATAATTGCCAACACAATGCTGAGTGGCAACACGATACGAACGGCAATACGCCAAATATTATAAAAAGCCTCATTGCTGAAATTTAAAGCTTTACGTAAATGACTGATTTTTATGATCCAACCGACAAAGATTGAATAGATTAAACAAATCAACAAGCCCCATAACATCAATGCACTATTTAATATATGAGCCACGAAAGGAATGACCCAAACTGCAACTGCTGTAATCAAAATCACAAATTGAATAATGAACGCAATATGACGTTGTGCGAGTTGCTCTTTCGCCATCTGGATCATCAGTGCAGATGCCATTACCGTTGCAAACAAAATACTATAGGCAGGTAATGCTGTACTCACAGCAAAATATCCAAAGGCAACGACTGCAATAATTTGTGCAATCCAAATCGGTAAAGTTTGTTGAGTCGCTGGCTCATCTTGAGTGTTGTTCACATTATAAGATTGCCAATATAACCCCAACCCTAAGCCACTTGCCACTAAAGCCAAAATTGTGGCATTGCCCCACTCTTTAAATTCAATCGGCGTCATTTGCCATGCTATAACTTGCGTACCTGTTGTTTTTGAGAAAACAAGAGAAGCAATTACACCAAGTGCCGTCAATACCACTAAAATCACACGTGGTACAAATGACAAAGCAAAAGCAATGACAGCACTTACCAGAAATACAAGTTCAACTTTAAAATCTAATTGCCCTTCGCTGACCACGAGCTGACTTAAGTTATACATTAACCCACCAGCTAAGAATGGAATAAATACAACTGACAGCCATCCGACAATGCGCCATCTCTGTGATGCATCGGCATCACGAGTCAAACTTGATAATGCATTTAAAGCTGAAGTCTTAGAACGTTTGGCAAGTGCAATTTCTAAGTAAATCACAGGTAAGGCTAAAAGCAACATCGTGCCTAACCACAATGCCCAAAAATCTATTTGGCGGTCAATTTGTAAACCAAGGCTTGGTGCTAACCCAGCAATAATAATAAATGATAGACAAAATGCCATGAGCGGCGATAACCATCGCGACATAGATGTATCCTGCATGACGAGTTCCGTGAAAAAGTCTTGTGCTATTTTGCCTTTGTCCCTGATGAAAATCAAAGCATAGAATAAAAAAAGCAAACCATCTTTACAGATGATTTGCTGCGCAAGCTTGAGTTCATTTATTCTTTTTTCTTGTACTCTTCGTTATTATCTGGAAGAAGTTGCAATTAAGAGAAGAAGCGAGAGAACCAATTTTTACCTTTTTTCTTTTCATTGCTTTCAATAATACCAATCATATTCATTTTCACCGCACCAACGTAGTCGGCATCATCGTGTTGAATATGATTAATTAACCATTTAGAAAGCACTTCATGTAATTCACTTTCAATCGAATGGCCTTCCGCAAAACGATCACGATAGCTTTCAATACGTTTAATAAATAAATCATGTACACGTTTATGCGGTACACGGTATTTATATCCCGCTTCTTCTTGTAAACTTTCTTCGAATGTAAAATGTGATTGAGTGTAATCAATAATATTATTCAAAATCTGTTTAACACGATCACGATCAGTAGTAGAACTAATCTCATCAATTTCATTGATGAAGTCTAAAATTCGTCTGTGTTGATCGTCAATCACATCGATTCCAGTGTTATATTCTGGTACCCAATACATCTTCATACGATCACCTTAAAACATGAGCTATACTAACTTGAGCCCTATCTTATAGTGGAAAATATGAAATAAAAATAAACTTGATTAGTCGGAATTCAAAATTTACAAGTCAAATCAAGTAAGTAATTGTTTTATATTGTTAATAATTATAATACCAACTAAAACACTCAATTATTTTTTAACCAAAAAATAAATATTTTTCAATAAGTTATGAAATTTTTAAAATTCAGATAAAGCGACCAAAATCACATAAAACAATCTAATATTGATCTGCTTTGGTGATTCTTTTCAAGCTCGGATTTACTGCTTCACGTATTAAACGATCAATTACGGTTTGAGCATATTTTATAGGGCGACCATGCTGAAATAAAATCATTTCGCCGGGTTGATACGCTTGCCAGATCTCATTATCGGTTAATGGTTCAGTGGTGATCACAGCAACACGATCTTCTGGTGTTGTGACATGACTAAAATCGACTTCTACATCAAGGTCAATCAAACGCGCTTGCTTAAACGGATACTCTCTAACGATCCAATGCAATTTAGTCACAGCATAACTAAACAAGGCCTGTCCATTGGATAGACAAAAATTAAACGTCCCATGTTCAGCAATTTGAGGGGAAATTCGCTCTAATACAGCAAAAATTTGCTCAAGACTCGGCTCCACAAAACCAAACTCTGCAACCAACTGATCTAATAAATAACAAAAAGCTCGCTCACTGTCTGTGTTACCGACGGGTGTAAACTTTCCAGTCAGTGTTGGATCAAAATCATGTAAATCCCCATTATGGGCAAAAATCCACTGTCGCCCCCATAACTCACGTATAAAAGGATGTGAATTCTCTAAAGTAATTTTACCTTGAGTGGCTTTACGAATATGTGCGATCACATTACGTGACTTAATCGGATAGTTTCGAATCAGTTCAGCGATCGGGGATTCAACAGCCGACTGATTATCGACAAATAAGCGACATGCCTTATCCTCAAAAAATGCAATACCAAAGCCATCTGAGTGATCGGATGTCACACCTGCACGTTGAGAAAAGCCACGGAAGGAAAATGTAATATCCGTAGGTGTCGCACAGTTCATTCCAAGGAGTTGGCACATAATTTATCAATAGCTTGTTGTTATATTGATTATTGTGCAACACAGCGTGCATGCATGCAAATAACAATAACTTAAAAGGACTAAAAAATGCAATGAAGCGACTATTTAAACAACGCCATTAAATATAAAAATACCTGCGCCCAAAAAAAGCCACTCAAAGTGGCTTTTTAGATGACTCTTAGATTAAATAATGACTAACTCTAATGTCATTGAATACTTTTATGGTTTCGCAGTTTTGGCACGATTGGTAATCAAAGTACCGACACCATGATCAGTGAAAATTTCCAATAAAGTTGCATGCGGTACACGACCGTCTACGATATGCGCACTGATTACACCACCTTTAACAGCATCAAGCGCACAACCTACTTTAGGAATCATACCCCCATAGATCACACCCGTTTCAATCAGGCGGTCGACTTCCTGTGTGCTCAAGCCAGTCAGTAGATTTTTATTTTCATCCAACACACCGCTGATATTAGTGAGAAGAATTAACTTTTCCGCACCCAAAGCTTCAGCAACTTTGCCTGCCACTAAATCTGCATTGATATTGTACGTATTGCCTTCCTCATCTACACCCAGTGGTGCAATTACAGGAATAAAATCACTTTGCGTGAACATTTCCAAGACATCAGTTTTTACACCAACCACTTCCCCAACGAGACCTAGATCGATCTGTTGAACAGAACCATCTTCGGCTACTTTTTCCATCAAAAGTTTTTGCGCACGAAGTAAGTTACCATCTTTACCCGTTAACCCAATCGCACGACCACCATGCTGATTAATCAGATTTACGATTGACTTATTAACGCTACCACCCAAGACCATTTCCACAACTTCCATTGTTGCAGGATCAGTCACACGCATACCATCAATACGGTCAGATTCACGCCCCAGTTGCTTCAAAAATGAATCGACCTGTGGTCCACCACCGTGGACAACAATTGGGTTTAGACCCACGGTTTTAAGTAAAACAATATCTCGAGCAAATGAACTTTCCAAAGCAGGATCAGTCATTGCATTGCCACCATACTTTACAACGAGAGTCTTACCTGTAAATCGTTGAATATATGGCAAAGCTTCAGTCAAAATTTGAGCTTTGTCGATGCCAGTCTGTTGTTGTGGCATTCGCCTCTCCTCTAGTATTCCTAAAATGTACTGCTAGCGCTATTTAGCATTTAAAATGCCTTGGGCGATTTTAGGATATTCGTCACTTAACATCGAGATAAATTTTTGACGAATCTCGCCCAAACTTAACTCACAGTCAGCATCAAATCGTACAGTGAAGAAATCACCTGTATTTGAAGCCCTTAAAATACCAAAACTATTTTCAAAATCCAATCTAACACCGTCAATATCTTGGACTTGAGCACCAAATTGATGACTGCGCTTAGCAACCAAATCTAGAACTTTTTTAGGTTCAATACCATGTGTGTGGATATAAGTATCTTCTGTACCACATCGTTCAGGATATTGCTCAAAAATCTGAGATAAAGTTTGATTATTTTGTTGACTCAAATATTCCATTAGGCGTAAAGCCGCATACAAGCCATCATCATAGCCATAACCTCGACCATCATTAAATACGTAATGACCTGCATACTCACCACCAAACACTGCACGACCAGAAGTTTCAGCGATATATTTACGCATAAAACTACTCCCTGTACGGATCATGGTGGCTTTGCCCCCTAGTTTCTCAATCGTATTTTTGACCATGCTTGAGCATTTCACGTCAAATACAATTTCATGCTGAGGATGAGCTTCAAGGCATAATTGAGCAAAAAAACTCAGCAAACGATCAGGGCTAATAATTTGAGCATGCTCATCCAAGATCACTACGCGATCACCATCACCGTCGAGCGCAATCCCTAAATCAGCTTGATGTAATCGAATTTTCTCTTGCAGTAGCTTTAGATGCTTTTCTAAAGAGGGATCGGGTGCATGATCTGGAAAATGCCCATCATGTTGGCATCGTATCGAAATGACTTCACAACCCATTTTTTGCAAAATATGGTCAGCACAACGTCCTGCTGAACCATGCATACCATCTAAAACAATTTTTAATGGTCTGTGCAAATGTATATCACTTAACAGAGCTGACTGATAACGCAAACAAAAATCGGATTTCATTTGATGTGAATCATATTCACTTATTTCGATTTGATTATTCTTATCAAACTCTAGCGCTGCATATTCTCCGACCGACTGAATCATGGCTGGCGTAGGTGGTTCGAAATTTATAATCCACTTAATTCCATTATCATCTTTAGGATTATGACTTGCTGTCACCATAATACCATTCCCTCCCACTTCACGGGCAGCGAAATACATTTGTGGTGTTGAGCAACAGCCAATTTCAATCACTTTAATGTTATGGACTAAAAATACAGTTTTCAGAATTTGAGCATAGCTTGGGCTAGTCAATCGCGCATCGTATCCCAATACGAGCGTATCTTGACCATAATCAATAAACTGTTTTGCCAAGCCATTTGCAATTGCATTTACAACATCAGGGTTTAGAAAACTTACATTACCTCGAATATCGTATGCTCTGAAAATTTGCTTAGGCAATAATTGCTGAAGTGTATTCATATATTTTATAAAATTAAGACTTAAATAATTTTTTTATATTTAAGTAAATGGATTTAGTCATAATGAACTTTAAATCTAATTATCACTATAAATATTTTATTACATTTTTATAAGTTTTTTGTTTCTGATTTTCCTTATTTAAAAGAAAAACCCGATAAATCGGGTTTTTCTTTATTTTGAATAATTTTATTCTGAATAATAATGTTTCAATTTCTCATTATTGCTGACCAGTATGACCAAAGCCACCTGCACCACGCTCAGTTGCTTCAAACTCATTCACTAAATCAAATTCAGCTTGAATTACAGGGACGAGCACATATTGAGCAAGACGCTCTCCTGGCTCTAACGTAAATGTGGTCTGGCTACGATTCCATACTGAAACCATGAGTTCACCTTGGTAATCCGAATCGATTAAACCCACGAGATTACCCAATACAATACCGTGCTTATGCCCTAGCCCTGAACGTGGCAAAATCAAACCTGCATATTGTGGATCTTGAATATAAATCGCCATGCCTGTTTTAACCAAAACGGTTTGACCTGGCTCAATTTGAATTGCGTCTTCTACGCAAGCACGTAAATCTAATCCTGCTGAACCTGTGGTTGCATAGGTCGGTAAAGGCCATTCTTGACCCAAACGTTGATCTAAAACTTTAACTTGAACTTTCATTCGAAATCCTATGGTCTAAAATAACTTTACGTTGTAATCATTTAAAGGATGATCATTAACGCTTTAATAATGCTTTTAAATTTTGCAAATACTGTTGAGCTTGAAGTTTAGGATCAATATTTTCCGTCAGTTTCTTCTTACGACCTAACCAATCCACCTCATCTTGAGGCAACTCATCCAAGAAACGACTCGGCGTCATTTGCTTCATTTGACCACCATTCTTACGCTGCTCAGCCAAAGTCAATGTCAGACCTTGTTTTGCACGTGTAATTCCCACATACATTAGACGGCGTTCTTCTTCAATCGTTTCCGCGGCAATCGAGTTCTTATGGGGTAATAGCTCTTCTTCAAGTCCCATGATATAAACAAATGGAAACTCTAAGCCCTTCGATGCATGTAGAGTCAGCAGATTGACTTTATCCAAATCTTCATCTTCTTGTTGTTGCTCCAACATATCGAGTAACACCATTTTACGAATCACACTTTCGATATTCTTTTCATCCACATCTTCAGCGCGATTAATCAGACTTTGGATACTGCTATAAAGCACTTCAATATTATCAAGCTTGGTTTTCTCTTGTGCAGGCGTTGCAGCAGATTCTTTTACATAATCGATATAGCCCGCTTCCAGCATCATCTGACGAATCTTCGGCACAGGTTCATCGTCATCTAAGAGTTCACGTGTGAAATTATTGATGAACTCTGCAAACTCTGCCAACTGAGAAGTCGCTTTCTTAGGCATAACCATGCTAAGGCGCTGATCACTCGCTGCAGCCAATAACGATAAGTTATTCTCTTGTGCAAACAGACCTAACTTCTCAAGCGTCACAGGGCCGATCGCACGTTTGGGCGTATTGATAATGCGCAGAAAAGCACTGTCATCTTCTGGGTTAATGATCACGCGCAAATAACTCATCACATCTTTAATTTCAGCACGACCGAAGAAAGACTGCCCACCTGATAATTTATACGGGATTTGCATTTGGCGTAGCTGGGTTTCTAATACACGTGCCTGAAAGTTTCCACGATAAAGCACCGCATAATCCTTCCAACTTTTGCCATTCATGAGCTTATGCGTGAGTAAGTCCTTAACGACACGCTCTGCTTCATCGTCATCATTACGACAAGTGATGATTCGAATCACCTCGCCATGACCTTTATCACTCCACAATTTTTTATCAAAAATGTGCGGATTATTTTCAATCACATGGTTTGCTGCTTTAAGAATACGACTGGTCGAACGGTAGTTTTGCTCAAGTTTAATGACTTTCAAATTCGGAAAATCTTCTTTGAGAAGTGCCATATTTTCAGGCTTAGCACCACGCCAAGCATAGATGGATTGGTCATCATCACCTACAGCGGTGAACTGTCCCATCACACCAACCAAAAGTTTCACCAACATATATTGTGCTGTATTGGTATCCTGATATTCATCGACCAAAAGATAACGAACACGGTTTTGCCATTTATCACGAACTTCAGCATTTTCTTGCAAGAGGCGTGTTGGCATGACGATCAAATCATCGAAATCAACAGCATTATATGCACGCAAATTTCGCTCATACAATTGATATAAATGCGCAAACTGAACATCGTCCTGCGTTTCACAAGTGGTGTGTGCTTGTTCAGGCAAGATCAGATCATTTTTCCAATCTGAAATCATTTTCATTGCTTTCGCAATCAATTCTTTACTTTCGGCACCGGATAAATTGTCACGATGCATCAGATCCATCAAAATCCGCTTACAGTCATCCGCGTCTAAAATAGAGAAGTTATTTTTAAGGGGTGTATGTTTAAGTTCTAAGCGTAGTAGGTTCAAACCAAAGGTATGGAATGTCGAAACCGATAAGCCCTTACCATCCTCTTTTCCCAACAACTTACTGACACGCTCTTTCATCTCACGTGCAGCTTTATTGGTAAAAGTCATCGCGGTGATACGATGTGCAGGAATACGACATTGTTTTACGAGATACGCAATTTTTTGCGTAATGACGGAGGTTTTACCAGAACCAGCACCAGCAAGTACTAACAAGGGACCTTGAGTATATTTCATGGCTTCAAGTTGCTTGTCGTTCAAATGACTTGCAGCTGACATAGTGATTCCTCTCTTATTTCAGCGCTCGATTATAGTCGTCTGGTATGCAGTTGCCTAACGATTTGCAAAAAATTATCAGTTACTCTTAAAAATTCACAAATAAAAAAACCACCCGAAGGTGGTTTTTTTAATCAACAAATAACTTAAAAATTATTTAGTTTGATATACAGAAATTTCTACGCGACGGTTTTGTTCACGACCAGCAGCAGTTGAGTTATCAGCTACAGGTGAAGTTGAACCATAACCACGTGCAGTGATACGGTTAGAAGAAATACCTTGGTTAGACAAGTAAGTTCTTACAGCATTCGCACGGTTTTGAGACAATGGATTGTTCACCGCATCAGAACCAGTATTGTCTGTATGACCATGTACCACAATCGCTAATTGGTTAGCAGTACCATCTTCACGAAGTACTTTAGCAACATCGTTCAATGCACCTTGGAATTGACCTTGGATTGTAGAAGAATTCGTTGCAAAAGTTACGCTTGGCATAACCATGTTGATCGAACCATCTGGATTACGGTTTACATCAACACCCGTACCTTGTAATTCTTCACGAAGGCGTTTTTCTTTACGGTCAAGTAATGCACCTGCGCCCGCACCAACTACAGCACCGATTGCAGCGGCTTGACCCATTTTATCTTTATCAGCATTTGAGTAAGCAATACCAGCACCCAATAAAGCACCGATACCAGTACCAATTGCTGCTTTATCGTATTCCATATTTTGACAACCAGTAAGTGCCATCGCCCCGACTAAAGTTGAGATTACTAGTGCACGCATGATGTGCCTCCTCATTGTGTTTTTTGTATAAGTAGAAATATATTTAACGGTCTAACTATAACCGCTATTATTTGCTTAATAATAAACACATTAAATTGTATTTGTAATATTTAGTTTTATCTTTTGTAAAGCTACCCACATAATTTATACATAGTTGCTAAATATTGCTTTTTTGACAACCAATCAGTCATTATAGTCCCTTCTTCTAAATACTTTAACTTTGTCGTTTAGGACTGTTCGATGGACGCTGAAGCACAAAAACAACCGATTCTAAAAAAAATTTCAAAAGGTTTGGCCGTTGGTTCTGCAATGTCAGCCAGTACTTTTTTATTGGGTCCTGCCATATTAGCTTTGGGGCTGACTAAACTCGTTAAAAAATCTAAAAAGATCGATGAAACCAATATTTATATCGCGAATCATTGGATTGGTGTCAATAACTGGCTGATCGATCATGTCTTACCCCAACTCAAATGGCACATGAGTATCGATGACAGACTCGACATTTCCATGCACGGTCGTTATTTAATGACCTGTAATCATCAAAGTTGGGTGGATACTACTGTCAACCAATATTTTGGTTTAACACGTATGCCTTTAACACGGTTTTTCACCAAATGGGAACTGATCTTCATTCCATTTGTTGGTCAAGCTTTTAAAATTCTTGGCTTCCCAATGATGAAAAGGCATACCAAGGAACAGATTGCGAAGAATCCAGAATTAAAGTTTCGTGACCTTGAAGAAGCACGTAAGTCCTGTGAGCAACTGTTGAGTCAGCCTTTCACCTTATTAAATTATTTAGAAGGGACACGATTTACGCCTGAAAAACACGCCAAACAAAACTCCCCTTATCGAAATTTATTAAAACCTAAAGCGGGTGGATTAGCCCTAGCCTTGAGTATTTTAGAAAATGAAATAGATGCATTGGTCGATATGACCATTGTTTATCCGGATGGCATCCCTGATTATGGCGACTTCTGGTTGGGTGACGTTTCTCAAATTGCTGTAGATCTTCGTAAAATAGACATTCCAGATTGGGTTCGTGGTGGAAATTATGAAGATGATCCAGAGTACCGCGCACGTTTCCAAAAATGGGTCGATCAACTTTGGTCTGAAAAAGATCAATTGATCACTGAACTCAAACAAAAGTTTAGTACATAGCTTTGGGCGTGGTTTCTATTTATTCTTTTGCTCAAAATTATCCTTATAATTCGCTCTGATGTTTAAACTGTTAAAGATACTGCTATGAATGTAACCAAAAATAAGAAGAAAACAGGATTCGATGCAATTCCACACGATACACTGACGTGGAAACTTTATATTGCGTACGATATTTTTATGATGGCAATTATTGTCATCAATATTATCTGTATCAGTGCCAATGCATTTTTAATGAGTAATTTTGGCGCTTGGGTATTTGAACAGATGCAACTGACTCAGGCACTTCAATATTATAAAGCTGAACTGAATCCGTGGGTCATTAAAACCGAAAGTTGGTTTATTACATTCTTGATTGCTGAATTGGGGATTCGATGGTTTATTGCCATTATACAAAAACACCATAAGCGTTGGTTTTTCTTTCCATTTATCCATTGGTACGAAATTGTTGCGATTCATCCCTATTTCCGCTTCTTGAGATTAATTCGTGCAGGCATCATTGCTTATCGTTTACACGAGTTAGGGTATAAAGTTGTTCCAAACAGCCTCCTTAGACAATTGAAATTCTATTATCAAGTCATTATGGAAGAACTTTCTGATCGTGTTGTATTGACCGTGATTGATAGTGTCAAAACAGAACTCAATACCAGTTCAACACATAAAAAAATTATTCATGATCTTGTCGATCATCATCGTCAAATGTTCGCAACCACATTAACTCAGGTTCTACAAGAAACTTTGGCTGTCGAGTTAAAAGCCCAACAAAAAAATATTTCAGATAATGTTGGTAAAGTGGTGATTAAAGCGATTGAAGATACACCTGAATTAACTCAACTTTTGCGACTCATCCCAATTGTCGGCGGACGTATCGAGCAACAAATCCATAGTATCGGACAACATTTGGGTGAAAATATTACTCAAGGACTCATTCAACCGTTTGTTGAGGGTTCACCCAAAAATCCAAATACACACTATCAATTGATCGCTGAAAAAGTCAGTCGACTGAACATTGAAAACCATGCACTGGAACAATTAGTTGAATCTGTGGTGTATGAAAGTTTAGAATCACTTCGACGTCAAGTTGCAGTAAAACAATGGCAAATTCAACTTGAAAAAAATGATCAACTTAAAGAATAGCCAATGCATTGAAATTAATTGTATCTTTGCTAGTGAATTCATCTAAATTGATCTAGCATTTGCAAAATTAGATTGTTTTAACTTCGACGAAACAATACGAAGGATTTAAGGAAAAATTATGGCAGATATTCGGATTACCGGCAGAATGGTTAATTTCACCCGAATAACCTTTGACACCAATGATCACAAAGTTATCCGCCAACAGCTGACTGCTATGATGAGTGAAACCTCTTATCAAGGTGCACTTGTTATTTTAGATAGCACTGTAGAACAAGAACTGATTGCCTTAATTCAACTGCTCGTTAGTCTTGATTTACAACCGATGGCTGTCGTGGACGGCTTAATGGGTGATGAGGCTCGTTCTATTCAATTCCCCGTATTGGCTGCAGACCGTCCATTACAACGAATTAAACCAACTAAAGAACAAGTGGTTGAATCAAAAGTAGAAGATTCAGTTCAACAAGCGTCATCTACGGCTCCACAAGCAATTGTAAAATCGGTTAAACACATTACTTCATATCACAATGAAGTATTGCGTACAGGTCAATGCCTAGTTCAAGATCATGGTGATATCATCTCAAGTGCAGGGATCAATAGTGGGTCTGAGGTAATTGCTTCAGGAAATATACATATTTATGGTAGTGTCCGTGGTAGAGTCATCGCCGGTGCAGGCGGTAATCATGCTGCTCGTATATTCTGTCATTCGTTAGAGGCAGAATTGGTTTCAATTGCAGGAACTTACTGCGTTGCAGATGACATTCCAGCGCATGTAACTAAAAAACCCGTACATATCTATTTAAATGACAGTCAAGAGCTGGTATTTGAACCTTTAGAATTTTAATGTATAAATAAACACCTAATAACCTCATTATTAAAATGAGGAGTAAACCATAACAGGAGTGGATTCGGTGGCGAAAATTGTTGTCGTTACATCAGGTAAAGGTGGCGTAGGTAAAACAACTACGAGCGCATCTTTTGCAACAGGCTTAGCCCTACGTGGCCACAAAACTGTTGTTATCGATTTTGACGTAGGCTTACGTAACCTTGATTTGATCATGGGTTGTGAACGTCGCGTTGTTTATGATTTTGTGAATGTGTTGAATAATGAAGCTCGTCTTCAGCAAGCATTGATTCGCGATAAAGAAATTGAAAATCTTTATATTTTGCCTGCTTCTCAAACGCGTGATAAAGATGCTTTAACAGATGAAGGCGTTGCTCGCGTAATGGATGAGCTTTCACAAGAGTTTGATTATATTATCTGTGACTCACCTGCCGGGATCGAGCGCGGTGCAATTCTTGCAATGTATCACGCAGATGAAGCGATCATCGTGACGAATCCTGAAATTTCTTCTGTACGTGACTCAGATCGTATCATTGGTATGCTGGACAGCAAGACCAAAAAAGTTGAAAACAACGAAGGTCGTATTCGTAAACATTTATGTATCACGCGTTTCAATCCTGAACGTGCCGATAAACAAGAAATGTTAACGATTGATGATATTTCAAAAGATATCTTACGTGTCCCTACTTTAGGTGTTATTCCTGAATGTGAAGTGGTCCTTCAAGCGTCTAATGAAGGTAAACCTGTCATTCTTTTCACGGACACTGAAGCTGGTCAGGCTTATGATGACTTAGTTGCCCGTTTTCTCGGTGAAGATCGCCCTTACCGTCACATTACGGTAAAACCTAAGGGTTGGTTAGCACGACTATTTGGAGCGTAATTATGGCTGGTTTTTGGAGTAAGCTATTTAACGGCGATGACAAACCATCAAGTGCTCAAACAGCCAAAGATCGTTTGAAAGTAATCGTTGCCTCAGAGCAAGGTTTGGGCAAACGCTTGAGCCAAGAAAAAATTGACCAAATGAAAAAAGAAATCATGCAAGTGGTCAATCGCTACGTTCGTGGTGTAGATGAGCAACATATTCAAATGTCTGTTCGTTCTGAAGCGAATTTAGAAATGTTAGAAATGAATATCAATTTGCCTGAAGAACGTTAATCTGAATATTGATTAGTCAAGCAAATTGATTCAAGGCAAAATATGAGCCCTAACGAAGCACTGCTTTGTTAGGGCGCAAGACGAGAATTTTAATTCGAGTGGTTTCGATCAGCGAAGTACTGCTTCGCCCAGTCGCAAGATGAGAAGCCATGCTTCGAGTGGCGGAATAGCAAACTTAAAGCATTGCTTTAAGGCTTTGCCCAGCCATAACACGAGAAGCTGTGCTTATAGTGGGCTAGATCAAAAAATTACTGTTTTTCCTAAATGAGAGACGAGAAGTAATGCTTCGAGTAAGCTCGGTTAAATGATTACTTTTGCATATTCTCCATACTTTGCCTTTTTATTTTTTCAGTATTTACAAGGAGATTGCCATGGCATTATCTCAACCAGCGACATTCAATGAAGAATGGTCAGATGAGCGTGTATTTGTCTACTTAACTCAGCTCCCTCCAGAAGGAGTAAATGCTGATTTTCACGTGCTATACCACGCGTTTAAACATATGCGTCCATTTGATTATGAGCGTTTATTGACTCAGTTTGTGGCTGATGGTCGTGATGTCAATGCAACAAGTCCAGAGGGTCAACGCATCCACGACGTGATTGCAACCTTCCCACGTCAGAAAGATGGTTTCTTGGAAGTTTTAGCTAAATTTGCCTAAGCTTTCTTTGAATAGTAAAAAAACCTGCAAATGCAGGTTTTTTTATTTATAGGTAAATCTCAAAATCTAAACGAGAATTTCACGCTTACCATTGGCACCCATCGCACTCACGATACCATTTTCTTCCATTTGATCAATAATACGGGCTGCACGGTTATAACCCAAACTGAACTTACGCTGTAGCGAGGAGGTCGAGGCTTTTCGAGTTTCTAAAACAAAAGAAACACACTGATCGTATAAGGCGTCACGATCTGAACCGCCATCTCCATCTTCAAAGCCACGCGAAGTCGGTTCTTCATCATACGGCGTCAGAATCTCATCAATATAATTCGGTGAACCACGTTCTCGCCATGCATCACAGACACGGTTAACCTCATCATCTGAAATGAATGCGCCATGTACACGTTCAGGTTCAATCTTACCTGGACCTAAAAATAGCATATCACCATGTCCTAGTAGATCTTCCGCACCACCCGCATCCAAGATAGTACGAGAGTCAATCTTACTGTTTACCCGAAGTGCAACACGTGTGGGAATATTGGCTTTAATTAAGCCTGTAATCACATCGACCGAAGGACGTTGCGTTGCAAGCAATAAATGAATCCCCGCTGCACGAGACTTCTGTGCCAAGCGTGTAATCATTTCTTCAGCTTTCTTACCCACCTGCATAATCATATCGGCGAATTCATCCGCAACAATTACAATCGAAGGTAATGGCTCTAAACGAGGTGCACGTTCACCCACAACCGAATCACTGGCTTTCCATGTTGGATCAATCAGATCTTCACCATTGGCAATGGCTTCTTCCACTTTACGGTTATAGTCTGACAACTTACGAATTTTTAGGAATGACATGAGTTTATAACGACGCTCCATCTCATTTACACACCAATTCAATGCATTTACTGCATCTTTCATGTCGGTGACAACTGGTGTTAACAAATGGGGAATATCATTGTAGTTTGCTAATTCTAGTTGTTTAGGATCAATCAGAATTAAGCGTAACTGATCAGGCGTATATTTCAATAGGGTCGATAAAATCATTGCATTTACAGCAACAGATTTACCTGAACCTGTCGTTCCTGCCACCAACATATGTGGTGCTTTCGCAAGGTCAGTCAATACTGAATTACCAGAAATATCCTTACCCATCGCCATTGAAATTAAACCATTCGGATCACGATAAGCAGGTGTTTCGAGCAATTCAATGAGACGAACCATTTCACGGGTGGAGTTTGGTACTTCGATACCGATATACGGCTTACCAGGAATGACTTCAACCACACGAACAGAGGCCATTGACATTGAACGCGCCAAATCGCGAGAGATATTGGTGACTTTAGATGCTTTAACACCCGGAGCTAAATCCAATTCAAAGCGTGTGACCACAGGTCCTGGCTGAGCCTCGATGACTTTTGCTTTAACGTTGAATTCTTGAAGTTTAATTTCCAACAATTCAGATAAACGTGCCAGTTGCTCTTCCGTGAAATTCACTTTCTTATTTGGATCAACTTTATCAAGAATCTCTAAACCCGGCAAAGGTGAAAGATCTTTACGTCTTTGTGCCACCTGCATCGACAGAGACATTGGGCGTCCAAATGCATCGGTCAGTGGTGCATCCAGATCGAAATCGTCCTCTAGTTTGCTATCTTCTTCAACTTTACCTGTCGTTTCCTGCCACGCTTCTCTAAACGCATCTTTATCGGCTGCAACACGTTGCTTTTCCTCTTCAGACACAATTGGAGCCCTTGGCAATTCAGTTTGAATTGAAGCACGAACTAAAGGGGTCGATTGAGCATAACTACTTAACCGAGATTCAGCCAAAGGATTAGGTTCTGCTAAAGGAGTATGCTCAACTCGATTGGATACAGGTTGGCTTTCAAAATGATCAATCTCTGAGGATTGTGCATCACGATGATCAGCATCATATCTTGAAAACTCATCATCCGCGAGTAGTGCCAAATCATCGAGCTCAGCGGCTAAACTTTGTGTTGTTTGAGATGTTGAACGAGTCAATGGTGCTGAAACTGCTTGAGTAATACCATGCCCGACTGAGCCTCCAGATACTGCATTTGATTTAAATGCCATTGCATCGCTCTTAGTTGAATGATGACTTGAATCGCTTTGTTCCGTATTAAATGGAGAATGCATCGTTTTAGATTCATTGGGTACGACAGCAAGAAGCTCATCAAAGATTTGATCATCATTCCAATCTAAATGATCTTTAGATGCAGTGCCTTGTTCGTTATTCGAATAATGAGTTGCAGATTGAGTTGCAGATAATGAATGAGAAGTGCTCATAGGTTTTGCACTTAAATCATCTTCGGCAGATCTAAGCAGTTCATCAATGTCACGTTTATGATCGTTTTGCTGATGCAAAGCTTTCCAAACTTCACCAGTAGGCACAACACGTTGCGTATCTTGCTCTAAACGATGTGCTTTAGCTAAAGTTTTTTCAAATTCAGCTTCATCTTCAGGGTCAATCGCCTGTTGAGCCAACTGTTCTTTATCCAATACATCCTGAAATAATCGCTCAGCCATTTGTTCGCTTCGCTTATCTTTTACAGGCGCAGAAGCAACCACTTCATTTAGCTCTTGTTGTAAATTTTCTGGCTCACTGACATTTTCAACTGATTTTTTATGTGTAGCATGTGGTGCTTTAGGACTGGTTAAATCATATGCTGATTCTGTATCAGGGACATTTTTATAGAATAAATCTTGTAGATATGCCGGTGTTGCTTTTAAAGTTACCCATGTACGATTCCATTGAATCCCAAATGCCAATGTAAACAGCACCAAAGTCAATGCAACTAAAAAAATAACGGCACCGTAAATAGTAAGTAAGCTTTTAAGGCTCTCCCCTAACTCATAACCAATAATACCACCTGAGGCATTGGTTAAAGTATCTGCGGGTACATTCCAAAACAAGTAAGCCAGACTCGCCGTGGTTAATAAAATGAAGAACTGCGCAGCATAACGAAATGGAGGATTCAGGAAACTACGAGGCCACCATACTTGAATCGCTTCAATAAATAAGTAGATTGGGATCAATAAACTTGCCCAACCCAAGAAGCCAAACAATAAGTCTGCAATCCAAGCCCCTGCCACACCACTCGCATTTGAAACGTGCTGTGTATCACTTGAAAGATGCATCCATCCTGGATCAAAAGGTGTATACGTGACTGTTGCTAAAAACAGGTAAATACCAAATGAAATCAAGAAGAATGTTAAAATTAAGCGCTGTGCATATACACTTGACACCGCAGTCATAGATTGTCCTGTAAAAGCTTATTCATTAATTTTTTAATGTTTGATTAAATCGATTTCTTCAAAGAAGAAAACTTTATATTATGCACTTCTTATTCAAAAAAAGATGCAACATTGTTACAGTGACTTGTTAACATCACGATAGCTCATCACTATATAGCTCAATTCGATTTAGATGATCAATATAATCCACATCTAATCGACACATCTTTCACAAACTTTCACGTATAATTTGATCAAAATCGATATTTAGCATGATATAAGGAAGACTCGCATGAGCGCTCGTCACTCACGTTTAATCATTTTAGGTTCTGGTCCTGCTGGTTATAGCGCTGCTGTTTATGCTGCACGTGCCAATTTACAACCAATGCTCATTGCAGGTATGCAGTTGGGTGGTCAATTAACGACAACAACTGAAGTGGATAACTGGCCAGGTGATCCTGAAGGCTTAACGGGTCCTGCGCTAATGGAACGTATGCAAGCACATGCTGAACGTTTTGGTACTGAATTGGTTTACGACCATATTAACGAAGTTGATCTTAATGTACGTCCATTCGTATTAAAAGGTGATATGGAAGAGTACACCTGTGATGCCCTTATTCTTGCTACGGGTGCGACGGCACAATACCTTGGTTTAGAATCAGAAGCGGCTTACATGGGTCAAGGTGTCAGTGCTTGCGCAACCTGTGATGGTTTCTTCTACAAGAATCAAAAAGTCATGGTAGTCGGTGGTGGTAATACTGCTGTTGAAGAAGCTTTGTATCTCTCAAATATCGCTTCTCATGTAACGCTCGTTCATCGCCGTGACAAATTGCGTTCTGAAAAAATTCTTCAAGATCATCTTTTTGCAAAAGAAAAAGAAGGAAAAATCAGCATTATTTGGAATCATGAAGTTGAAGAAGTTTTAGGTAACCCTGAGTCAGGTGTAACAAGTGTCCGTTTAAAATCTACAATTGATGCGACTCAACAAGATGTTGATGTGACTGGTTTATTTGTGGCTATTGGTCATAAACCAAATACTGCAATGTTTGAAGGTCAACTGGAACTTCGTGATGGTTATATCCAAGTTCAAAGTGGCACTCAGGGCAATGCGACAGCGACTTCTGTTGCGGGTGTTTTTGCTGCAGGTGATGTTGCCGACAATATCTATCGTCAAGCGATCACATCAGCGGGTTCAGGCTGTATGGCAGCACTAGATGCTGAAAAATACTTAGATAACTAAATCTTAAAATTAAGTTTATGAAATCTAATGATAAAACCACCAGCTAGGTGGTTTTATTTTATTGCTAGTTCCGCTATAACTTAAAAAGTATTTTATTGAATAAGCGGAAAATGAAAATGAGTAGCCAATGGACTGATGGATATCAAACAACCGTAAATTATACCTATGGCTATTACAAAGATCTCAGCCCCAATTATCAGCGTTTTTGCCTCCTACTCAACGGAGTAGATTGCCCAGAACCACAAGCCGATCATAAGCATTGCGAACTTGGTTTTGGTCAAGGTGTTAGTTTAAACATTCATACAGCGTCAAACTTGGGTACATTTTATGGTACAGATTTCAATCCAGCCCATGCTGCACATGCAAATGCATTGGCTGAGCAAAGCTGTAATGATCATCACTTCTATGATGATAGTTTTGAAGAACTCTTAAATCGAGATTTACCACAATTTAACTCAATCAGCTTACATGGAATATGGAGCTGGATTAGCCATGAAAATCAATATATTATCTTAAAATTCATTCGGAAATTTTTAAAACCAAATGGTATTGTCTACATCAGTTACAACTGTGTGACTGGCTGGGCTGCCAATATGCCCATTCGAGAACTATTCCATAGCCACTTCAAGTTTAGCAGCACCAGTACTAACCCTATTCAAAATGTGCATGATTCTTTAAAATTTAGTGAAGAACTATTAAATCAAAACCCATCGTTTGCCCAACGAAATCCAAATGCTTTAAATAAAGTCAAAGACTTGCAAAAACAAAATCCTCATTATTTAATTCATGAATATTTAAATCAAGATTGGCAGTGCTTCTCTTTTCAACAAGTCGTTAGAACCTTAGAAGACATTAAATTATCGTATGCAGGGTCGACTGATTTAAATACCCAACTGAACAACATTAATTTTAGCGAACAACATCAAAGCTTTCTAAATGCTATTGAACATCCAATTTTTAAAGAACAATGTCGCGACTATTTCGCGAACACACAATTTAGACGCGATCTATTTATTCGTGGTTTAAACAACTTAACCCCTTTGCAAACACAGCATCGCTTAAGAAAAATTCCTTTCACTCTACTCGTTGCACCTGAAAAATTCCCGAAAAAGATTGCAGGTTATTTAGGTGAATTCAACCTTATTCAAAGCATATATGAACCGTTAGGAAATGAATTCAAAGCTAAAAACTATCAAGCTCTAACGATTGCAGAATTAGAAAAAAGTCATCCTGACATCAGTTATAACCAAATACTCAATGCCTTGGTCATTTTATGTCATTTAGGACTTGCACAGCCTTGCCAGGAAGAACCGACTGAAAAAATGCTAGAACAATCTCAAAAGATGAATCTTTATTTACTTGATCAAGCAAGTTACCAGGCAAATTATCAAATTCTGGCATGTGCAAAAACTGGAATCGGGATACCCACGGATCATTTCACCCAGTTGTTTTATCGAGCTCATTTTGTAGATGGTTTGAAGACAGCTAAACAATTTGCTGAATATGTATTCAATGTGATTAATAATCTGAAATGGCTCGTTTTAGACAAAGATGGCAATACTGTTACTGATAAGCTAGAAAGTATTAAAATCATTCAACAAAAAGCCCAACAGTTTTTAGATGAAGATAGAATCAAGATTGCAAAACAACTTAAACTTTTTGCATAAAAAATAAAGTCACGGTATAAGGATCAGCTAAAATCAAGCTAATCCTTATACCTGTTCAAAGCATGCTAAAACCATCTCAATTTATATTTCCAAATCCATTAGAAGCAGATCCTGAAAGTGAAGGACTGATTTGCATTGGTGCAGATCTCTCCCCTTCAACACTGTATGAAGCGTATACGCATGGATTATTCCCATGGTTTTCAGAGGGTGAACCCATTTGTTGGTGGTGTCCAGAGCCACGCTGTATTATTCGTCCAAGCGATTATCATCCAAGTAAATCACTTCTTAGAAATATGAAAAAGCTAGATTACAAGATCACTTTTAATCAAGGCTTTGAACAGGTTATACGCTCCTGCTCACTCCCTCGTGTTTATGCCGATGAGACTTGGATTAGTGAAGATATTATCCAAGGTTACTGCCAACTGTTTAAAGCAGGCTTTGCCTATAGCGTTGAAGTCTGGAATAAAGAGGACACTCTAGTCGGTGGTTTATATGGTGTCAGTATTGGTAAAGGATGCTTTGGTGAATCCATGTTTAGTACTGAAACCGATGTCTCTAAGATGGCTTTTTACAGTCTGATGTTATTTGCACAGGAAAATCAATTGCCATGGGTCGACTGCCAATTGGTCAATGATCATTTACTGAGTTTAGGTGCGAGTACAATTTCTCGCCAAGACTACTTAATATCGTTACAAGATGTAATAAAAACACCTTCGTTAGATTGGCAAAAATATCAAGACAGTGTATTTTCAAGTAAAACAATAGTAACAACTCGATGTTTACTGGATTTATAAAATGCTGGATGCATTAGAAAAATATTGGACAAATAAGGAATAGGGACGAACATCATGAATTCTTATCAACCCAAGTCCCCACTGAATGATTTACAGTACTACATTACTCCCCCACATGATTGTAGCTACTTAACAGGAAAATCTGCCAGAATGGTTTTCCTTGATCCTGCACATCGAATTGAAGTGGTGACGTTGTCCGAATTATCACGTGTAGGGTTTAGACGCAGTGGTGAATTTGTTTATCGCCCCGAATGTCATTTGTGCCGCCAATGCTTATCCAGTCGGGTTCCGGTACATTCTTTTACAATGAACAGCCAGCAAAAAAAAGCATGGAAACGAAATCAAGATCTTGATGTTCGTATTAGTCTCCCTAAAGATGCAACGGAAATTCATTATAAGCTTTATGAGCGCTACATCATTGAACGCCATGCAGATGGTGATATGTATCCACCAAGTTACGATCAGTTTGAGAAGTTTTTAATTCAAAGTTGTAGTCATAGTTTTTTTTTAGAGCTTTGGAAAGAGAATCGACTCATTAGCGTTTCAACTTGTGACATCTTAGATGATGGAATTTCAGCTGTTTATACATTTTTTGATCCAGATGAAAATCGTCGTTCACTCGGAGTTTTTGCAATTCTTAAGCAGATTGAATACGTACAATCTAAATTTCAGAGTTACCTGTATTTAGGTTATTGGGTACCACACTCTGAAAAGATGAACTACAAATCACAGTATTCACCTTTTGAGATATTACTTGATGGGCAATGGCGCCTTATTAATCGCACCTTAAGTGCTGAAGAAATAAAGCACCTCGGTCATATGCTTATGACGACTCTCCCCTCTGAGTGGGAAAGCTTTATTGTGAAATAATGGATGATCTATTGTGACTTACTCATCTCACAGCGCGTTCATAGCTTGAATAAATCTGAGAAATTATCACTACACATTTTCACCATAATCACCGCATGTTCTTTACCACCCTCTTTCTTAGGATAGTAGTTTTTACGAACATCAATTTGATGAAATCCGGATTTCTCATACAGTGCAATTGCTGGTGTATTACTTTCACGTACTTCTAGAAAAACTTGTACCGGATCATTTTTAAGCAATTGCAAGGAGTGATCTAAAAGCCGGTAACCTAAACCCTTACCTTGCATGGTTGGCTCAATTGCCATTAACAATAAATTAGCTTCATCAACAACAGGCTGTAATATACAAAATCCAACCACTTCCCCTTGATACTCAATCACCGTACTTGAATAAGCATCTACAGACTGCTTGAATTGATTGGCTGTCCAAGGGTGACTTTGAACTTTTTGTTCAATTTCTAAAACTTTGGGCAGATCGGCTATTTGCATATAACGAATCATAAAATCTAGACTTTAAGAGTTTCAATGTAAATCAATTATAGTTTTTTAAGTTCGAATACCCAATGTTTAAAGTTTTTATATTTTAAACAAAAAAAAGGGTAACATCCGTTACCCAATAAGCACTAACTTCAAGAAAATAAAAAGCTAAAAATACTTTTAAATTAAAGCCTGAGTTTAAATTAAAACCCGAGTTTAGCCTTCCAATCATTTAATAATTCAACCGTATCTAAATCATTCGGGTGAAATCCAGGTTTAAAATAAGCCAACATTTCTCTACCCATTCCAGTAATAATTCCCTTAGAAGGACTGTATGCATAGGTGTAAATATCTTTCAGAGAATCAAAATTTAACTTCTCATCATCTTTCAACAAACGCATCACAAAATAGCTTTGTACTAAAAAGAGTATGACCATTGCCAAAGCGAGTCCACCTGTTCGTACCGCATAAGCCTTAAACCCTTGACCAAACACAGCCTCAAAAACATCATAAGCAACAGCTTTATGTTCATTTTCTTCAATTGCATGCCAAAGCCACATAGTCTTCATGGTTTCATCCGACATTAACTCTTGAATATGTGAGTTACGCAGTAACTCAGATGCGATGGTCGCAGTGAAATGTTCAAGAGCAGTTGTGCCGATTAAATCAATCATTTGCTGATTTACACCAAAAGGCTTCCCTGCAAATGCTGCAGTCTTTCGGAAGGATTGGATTACTGTATCTGTATATTTTTCTAGGCGTGATACATTATGACCATATTTTTCAGCTGAAGCGTTAAATCCTGCATGCTCATGAGTATGCATCGCTTCCTGACCAATAAAACCACTGATTTCTTTCTGTAATGCTTCATTATTTTTGACTGCAGGGTGCTGTCGAACCGCGCGAACACTATCAATAAAGAATTTCTCACCAGCAGGAAAGAGTGCCGACAAAGCCGTCATAAAATGTGTGAGTCCTGCTGAACCCGACATCCAGTATTCTGGCACATCATTAAAATCAAATTGCATACGACGAACTGGGAACGATGCACCAGCACGATTTGAAATATTTACTCTAGCATTCATTGATTTACTCCTATTCTGTGAACTCGTTTTAATCGCTATTCACTTCGAGTTTTATGATTATTTTGTCTATGTTTTTATATTACTGAGATTATTTTTATTCTTAAATGCTGTGTGGGTCACATTATTATCAGTTAAGGACAGAGTGACTAAAATTTTGTTAGACAATCAACTTTTATCAAATTGAAAAAAACGCCTCAAAGAGGCGTTTTTTCACACAATTAATACTTATGCAGTTACTTTAGCAACAACACCAGCACCAACTGTACGACCACCTTCACGGATCGCAAAACGTAGACCTGGGTCCATTGCGATTGGGTGGATTAGTTCTACTGACATTTCTACGTTGTCACCAGGCATAACCATTTCAACGCCTTCTTGAAGAGAGATCGCGCCAGTTACGTCAGTTGTACGGAAGTAGAACTGTGGACGGTAACCGTTAAGGAATGGAGTATGACGACCACCTTCTTCTTTAGAAAGTACGTATACTTCTGCATCGAATTTAGTGTGCGGTTTGATCGCACCTGGTTTAGTCAATACTTGACCACGTTGAACGTCTTCACGTTTAGTACCACGTAGAAGTACACCACAGTTCTCGCCAGCACGACCTTCGTCAAGCAATTTACGGAACATTTCAACACCAGTAACTGTCGTTACTTGTGTATCACGGATACCAACGATTTCAACAGACTCGCCTACTTTAACGATACCAGACTCAACACGGCCAGTCACTACTGTACCACGACCTGAGATTGAGAATACGTCTTCGATTGGCATAAGGAATGCTTTATCGATTGCACGTTCTGGCTCTGGAATGTAAGAGTCAAGCGCTTCAACAAGAGCAACAACAGCTGGCTCGCCGTATTGACCTTGGTCACCGTTAAGTGCAAGAAGAGCAGAACCACGGATGATTGGAGTATCATCACCAGGGAAGTCATAAGTAGAAAGAAGTTCACGAACTTCCATTTCAACGAGTTCAAGAAGCTCTTCGTCATCAACAAGGTCGCATTTGTTTAAGAATACAACGATGTAAGGTACACCTACCTGACGAGAAAGAAGGATGTGTTCACGAGTTTGTGGCATTGGACCATCAGTCGCAGCACACACAAGGATCGCACCATCCATCTGAGCAGCACCAGTAATCATGTTCTTAACATAATCGGCGTGACCTGGGCAGTCTACGTGTGCGTAGTGACGAATAACTGAGTCATACTCAACGTGTGAAGTATTAATCGTAATACCACGTGCTTTTTCTTCAGGTGCAGAGTCAATTGCAGCGTAGTCTTTCGCTTCACCACCAAAAGTTTTTGCACAAACAGTTGCAATTGCAGCTGTTAAAGTTGTTTTACCATGGTCGACGTGACCAATTGTGCCCACGTTAACGTGTGGCTTATTACGTTCAAACTTAGCCTTAGCCATGAGAT
>NZ_JCAKMZ010000023.1:0-61231 GCF_059515865.1 Acinetobacter sp. CY73
CGACAGATGGTTTAGTCGACACTGGCTTTAACATCACCACGCAAAACGTGGGTGGCGAAGCGACCACAGCAGACAACGTGAAACTAGGTGAAACGGTTAAGTTCACCAATACCGATGAAAACTTGGTCGTAAGTACAACTGAAAATAACGATGTGATTTATGACCTAGCGAAAGACATCACAGTAGACAGCGTAACTGCTGGAACAGTTGATCCGACTACTGGTGAGCTGACAGAAGGTACTCAGCTGACAACAGCAGGTACAGAAGTCAAAGATGCTGGTGGTAACACAGCAACTTATGGTGCTACAGGTAGCAACCTTGAAGATGCTGTAGGTAACACCAATAACAGCACAGCATTGGGCAATACATTGACCAATGCAGAGACAGGTGCGACCACAACCAATGTTGCGGGTAGCACTACACTGAACGATGGCGAAGGCAACGAAACCATTGCGAATGCAGCGGGCACCGATGTCACTGATAAAGATGGCAACAATGCAACATATGGTGCCACAGGTTCAATCATTACCAATGCAGCTGGCGATAGCACAACTGTCACAGGCGACAACATCAGCGTAGGTGGTGCGAACCCAGTGACGGTGAATGGTAAAGATGGTGTGATTGGTGGCTTAACCAACAAAACACTTGATCCAAACAACTTTGTCAGTGGTCAGGCTGCAACAGAAGACCAAGTGGCACAAGTTGCTAATGACCTGAGCACTAACTTGACGGACACAGGTTTCAACATCACCACACAAAATGTGGGTGGCGAAGCGACCACAGCAGACAAAGTAAAACTGGGTGAAACGGTTAAGTTCACCAACACCGATGAAAACTTGGTCGTAAGTACAACTGAAAATAACGATGTTATTTATGACCTAGCGAAAGACATCACAGTGGACAGCGTGACAGCTGGAACAGTTGATCCGACTACTGGTGAGCTGAAAGAAGGTACTCAGCTGACAACAGCAGGTACAGAAGTCAAAGATGCTGGTGGTAACACAGCAACTTATGGTGCTACAGGTAGCAACCTTGAAGATGCTGCAGGTAACACCAATAACAGCACAGCATTGGGCAATACATTGACCAATGCAGAGACAGGTGCGACCACAAGCAATGTTGCAGGTAGCAGCACATTCACTGATGGCGAAGGCAATACCACGATTGCCAATGCTGCAGGTACATTGGTTAAAGACAATTTAGGCAATCAAGCACAGTACGGCTCAAATGGACTCACCATTACTGATGCTTCTGGCTCGACAGTGACGCTTGTATCTAACAAAGTTGATGTCGGTGGTAACACGATTAACAATGTTGCAGAAGGTGTTGAAAAAACAGATGCAGTGAACAAAGGTCAAGTTGAAAACCTGATTGCGGATGCATCAACAGATATGACCAACAAAGGCTTTGCAGTAACCGCTGAAGATGGTGAAACGGTTCAGAAGAAACTGGGCGAATCTGTGGATATTGTAGGCGATGACAATAACATCAGTACTGAAGTTAAAGATGGCAAATTGGCGATCAAACTCGCCGATGATCTGAACGTTACTTCAATCAATGCTGGTGGTAATGTCCTCAATGCTGCGGGTCTTACCATTGGTAATACTTCTGTGACATCGGGGGGTATTTATATCATCGGTGGTCCTAGCATCACAGTGGATGGCATCAATGCGGGTGATAAAGTCATTAGCAATGTGGCTGATGCTCAGAATGCCAAAGATGCAGTGAATAAAGGTCAGTTAGATGCAGCGATCAATGATGTTGAATCTAAAGTGGATCAGGTTGCAAACAATGCAGTTCAGTATGATGCTGCTGAAAAAGACACTGTGACACTCAAAGGTGAAAATGGCACGACTTTAACCAATCTTAAAGATGGTCAGGTTGCTCAAGGTTCTAAAGATGCGGTGACAGGTGGTCAACTGTGGAATGTTCAACAACAGGTGGATCAAAACACCAATGACATTAGTAATATTCAAACCAATATTGAGAATATTACCAATGGTAAGTCAGGTTTAGTTCAACAGGAGAACAACACTGCACCGATTACTGTTGGTAAAGACACAGGCGGTAAAACAGTCAATGTTGCGGGGACTGAAGGTGATCGTGTTGTGACAGGCGTGGCGAATGGTGAGATTGCTGCAACATCAAAAGATGCGGTGAATGGTGCACAGCTCAATACTACCAACCAAGCTGTAGTGGAATACTTAGGTGGTGGAGCAGGTTATGACAACATTACTCAAAGCTTCCAAGCACCAACGTATAACGTGGGTGATAAGACTGTAAACAATGTTGGCGCAGCAGTAGATGCCTTGAACCAAGCTGATCAGGCATTGGGTGCACGTATTGATAATCTAGGTGATCAATTGCAACAAAGCTTCTACTCAACCAATCAACGCATTGATGATGTGGAAAAACGTGCGAATGCAGGTATTGCAGCAGCAATGGCACTGGAAAGCGCGCCATATGTACCAGGGAAGTTAACTTATGCAGCGGGTGCATCGTACCATTCTGGTGAAAACGCTGTAGGTGTGACCTTACGTAAAACTGCGGATAACGGTCGTTGGTCATTGACAGGTGGTGTTGCGGCAGCATCTCAAGGTGATCCAAGTGTTCGTATCGGGATCAGCGGTGTAATTGATTAATGCTGAAGTTTAGGAAGATCCGAAGCGATCTTCCTTTCTTTTTTCACCTATTAGGATCGAAGCAATGAAAATTATTAAATCTTTCATGACAAGCAGTCTGATCTCATTGATCATTGCACCTCTGGCATTTGCCAATGCCCCGGTAGCACAGAGTGAAGAGGTTCAGTTTCCAGAGATTCAGGACAGCTATGTAAAACAGGTTCATCGTTTTGAACTGAATCAAATTGCGCGTTTAGATCAGCAACTCAATAAAGATCAAATTCGTTATATCTTAGGTCATCCACATTTTTCAGAAGGCATTTTCAATGTCAAAACCTGGAATTATGTACTGGATATTCGTCAGCCACGAACACAGCAATATAAACGTTGCCAACTCCGTATTGATTTTGATCAGAACCACTTGGCAGAGCGTTATTCTTGGAAAGGTGAGGAATGTCAGGGCTTAGTACAGTGGGGTGTCAATAATCAGCTGGCTGTTGCAGCCACTCCAGTCCCTGTTGAAGAACGTCAAGGCTCAGTGTTTTTCGCCTTTGATCGTGCTGATTATGATGGTATTGAAAATGCATCGCAGATCGAGCAAATTGTGGACAAGATCAAGCAACAAGATCAGGTGGATGTGATTTATTTGACGGGTTATGCCGATCGTTTAGGGGCAGCAGATTATAATCGTCGACTCTCTGCTCAGCGTGTGGAAACAGTCGCTCAGTATTTATCTCAACAGGGTATTGCGCGTGAAATGCTGAAAATCGAAGTACAAAGTAGTACTGAAAAATTCCAGCATTGTAGCGGTGAGAATCGTAATGTGCAGTTGATTGAGTGCCTAGCCCCGAATCGTCGTGTCAATATTACTTGGTAAGTACTCATGAATATGCTGATTAAGTCGTTGTTTATGGTGATCGGCCTTGCGGTCACCCATATCGCTTCCGCTGATACCCTTCAGCTTCCAAGCCAAGCTAATCATTCGGGACTCATGAGTCCAGAAGTGTTGACGCAGTATCCACAATGGGGTTTGGTGCGGACAGGTCATAGCTGTATTGAATACTATCAATTTCTACCCAATGGTGAAGTGAAAATTCAAAGCAATCAGGAACGTATCTTAGGTCGATATACGTTCTTGAATCATGCCAATGTGTTTGAATTGGCAGCAGTAAAAGTTGATTTTGTGTCAGACAATGGCAAGCCAGACTGCACAGGTGATGCGACCAATCAAAGTAACCATTCGACAGTCAACTACCTAAAACGTAAATCTGATCGAGAAATTTATTTCTGTGACGATGCGATGGGGAATAGCTGTCCTGTGTATTTAAGACCTGAAAATTGAAACGAAAGGAAGATGAAATGAAACGTATAGGTTTAGCACTATGCTTATTGGGTCTCGGTGTACATGCTCAAGCATTTGACAAGAGCAAATTAAATCTCGAAAATGATTTCTGGGGCACATGGTCAATCTATCATGGCAAAACTCAATGTGCTGAGAATTTCACATTTAGTAAACCTGCACAGTTTAAATACACAGCAAACCAGAAAAAGATGTCTGGTAATTTCTCGATTTTATCAAGTGATGATGCCCTTAAACATGATCTATTGGTATTAAATATTAAGCAGGACAACGCGCTAAAAGGGTGTGTTGAAGGGATGAAAAACATGACCGGTTATAAGCTGAATTTAACATTAAAATGGATTTCGAAAAATTCTGCATTGATCTGTACAGACCGTGAAGCGAAGAAGTGCACCAATCTCTATTTCATCAAGAAATCCCAATAAGGACATTATTTTTAGTTACTTTATTATTTAGAGAGTGAATTCATGTTAAAGCAAATTATTTTAGGCAGTGTCTTAATAATAGGTTTGTTACCTGTAGTCCACGCTGCTGACACGCAAAAAATAAACCTACAAAATGATTTCTGGGGCACATGGTCAGTCTACAATGCGAAAGCACAATGTACTGAAACATATGAGTTTAAAAAGCCAGGTCAATTTACTTATACGGCTAAACAGAAAAAACTGACGGGTGAGTTTGCGGTAATCACTAATGCAGACCCGAAAATGTTAGATGTGCTGATCATGGATGTTAAAACGGACAATAAAAAATCTGGCTGTAGCAAGGACATTCAAGACTATAGCAATGCTAAAGTCAATCTCAGCTTAAAGTGGGTTTCAGCCAATACAGCTGAACTATGTGTTGACCGTGAAGCGAAACAATGTACTGGCTTGTACATGATTAAACAGAAATAATCAGTCGCTATAATCTATGGTCTCTACGGAGACCATTTTTTAATACATCGTTTTATAGACTTATAAAAAAGATAAATTAAATTTATATAAAATTTAAATATTATTCATGAAAGTTTTATATTTTATCCTGCAGTAACGGTTTATATTAGCCTTAGAAATCCTTTTATATCGTTTCGCTGAAGGACGTTTTCCTCAGATCACTCACACGTTCAGTATATATAACGCGCACATGCTTCATCTTTAAAATGTAGTATGATGTGATGAAAACAAAGCTGAAATTTAAGTGTAAAGATGATCGACTCACAAAGTCATTCAGCTCACGATATGATTACGAATTAGCCAAAGGTAAGCCAGACGGTTTTACTTCAAGCTCAAATATGCTGGAACAATACAATGCCTGATTATCGTTCAAAAACATCGACACACGGAAGAAACATGGCGGGTGCGCGTGGCTTATGGCGCGCAACTGGAATGAAAGATGAAGATTTTGGTAAGCCAATTATTGCGGTAGTAAACTCATTCACGCAATTTGTACCGGGTCATGTGCATCTTAAAGATTTGGGTCAGTTGGTGGCACGTCAAATTGAACAAGCAGGCGGCGTAGCAAAAGAATTTAACACCATTGCAGTCGATGACGGCATCGCAATGGGTCATGACGGTATGCTCTATTCATTGCCTTCACGTGACTTGATTGCAGACTCAGTAGAATACATGGTCAATGCACACTGTGCAGATGCGATGGTCTGTATCTCCAACTGTGACAAAATCACCCCGGGGATGCTCATGGCAGCAATGCGTTTGAACATTCCTGTGGTGTTTGTTTCAGGCGGTCCAATGGAAGCGGGTAAAGTCCAAATCCGTGGTAATGAACAAGCGATTGACCTTGTTGATGCGATGATTGTGGCGGCAGATGACAACTATACCGACGAAGAAGTAAAAGCGTATGAGCGTTCTGCATGTCCAACATGTGGTTCATGTTCAGGGATGTTTACCGCGAACTCAATGAACTGCTTAACCGAAGCATTGGGTCTATCTTTACCGGGTAATGGTTCTACGCTTGCAACACATGCAAACCGTAAAAAGTTATTTGAGCGTGCTGGTCAGTTGATCGTTGAAATCACCAAGCGTCATTATGAACAAAATGACTACAGCGTATTACCACGTAATGTCGCGACCAAAGCATCGTATGAAAATGCCATGACTTTGGACATTGCGATGGGGGGGTCAACCAACACCGTTCTACACTTGTTGGCTGCAGCACACGAAGCAGAAGTGGACTTCACCATGGACGATATCGATCGTTTGTCTCGTAAAGTGCCAGTGCTATGTAAAGTTGCACCTGCAGTAAAAAATGTCCATATGGAAGATATTCACCGCGCGGGCGGTATTATGTCGATCCTTGGTGAATTAGACCGTGGTGGCTTACTTGATACCTCTGTACCAACAGTCCACGAAGCAACTTTAAAAGATGCTTTAGACAAGTGGGATATTATCCGCACTGAAGATGAAGAGGTGTATAACTTCTTTAAATCAGCACCGGGCGGTGTACCAACCCAAACGGCATTCTCACAAGATCGTTACTATACCCGTTTAGATGGCGACCGTGAAAATGGTGTGATTCGTAATGTTGAACATGCATTCTCGCAAGACGGTGGTTTAGCAGTTCTTTACGGCAACATCGCACTGGATGGTTGTATCGTAAAAACAGCGGGCGTTGATGAATCCATCTTAAAATTCAACGGCACAGCACATGTATTTGAAAGCCAAGACAGCGCAGTAGAAGCGATTTTAGGCGGCAAAATCACTGCAGGTGATGTGGTTGTGATCCGTTACGAAGGTCCACGCGGTGGTCCGGGTATGCAAGAAATGCTGTATCCAACCAGCTACTTAAAATCGAAAGGTTTAGGTAAAGACTGTGCACTGGTGACAGATGGTCGTTTCTCTGGCGGTTCATCAGGTCTGTCTATTGGTCACGTGTCTCCAGAAGCGGCTGAAGGTGGTGCGATTGGTTTGGTTGAAGATGGTGATCGTATCGAAATTGATATTCCAAACCGTACCATTCACTTAGCGGTAGAGGATTCTGTCATGGCAGCTCGCCGTGCAGCGCAAGAAGCCAAAGGTTGGAAGCCGGCTGAAGAGCGACCACGTAAAATTTCTAAAGCACTGAAAGCCTATGCAATGCATACCACAAGTGCCGCGAAAGGGGCTGTTCGCGATATCTAATTCGATTTAGATTGAATAAAAAAGCACTCGATGATGAGTGCTTTTTTATGTGTTTAACCTTCATTCTTTTGATATAAAATGAATCAAAAATGATCATGTGTTTATTGATTCTTGCAGTGTAAATCATTGAACTATTGGTGTTGAATTGTTATAAGTTTTGCATAAGTATTATATTTTTTAAAATTTGATCTAAATCTGTTGCGAAAGATGATTTAGATCTTTAGATATTTTCATCGAGGCTTGATTCATGTCATTGTTACGCCGTTGGTTCGATCCACTCCGATCGAGTTGGTTTTATCAAAGACCAATTCGCCAAGAGCCATTGTCGATTGAGCAAGGATTAACGATCTATTTACGTTTAGATGATGTGTATAGTTACCTGGCAGTACAACAATTAGGTCAGCTGAATGAGATTTTGAGTGAGGACATTAAACCACTTAAAATTGTCATTTCTGATACAGCAGCAGAACATCCAAATGAGATGACCGCTGAAGAATGGCGTGATTATAGTTTGCGTGATGCGCAAATTTTGGCACACCAACATCGATTTGGTTATGATAATGAAAAACCTGAAATTCCCAATGCTGAAGCCTTAAAACAAGCAGAAACCATCCTTCGAAAAACTCCGCTTCAAGATCAAAATTTTTTATATTTACTTGAAGATGTATTTCATATGTTGTGGCAACAACAGTATGGCAAATTACGAACCCTATTTATTTTAGCTACGCAGCATCAACATGATCAAGAATTGCCAGAACGTCAATTTAATCATAGTCCTGTTTTAGCCAGTTACTTCGAAGTAGGAGGACGTAGATATCATGCAGTCGATGATTTGTTACGTCTTACGAGACGCCTTAAAAAACAAAAATTACTAACCGATAATCCTATTTTTTTGATCAATCATATCGAATGGCGTGAGCATTTGATGAATGATGCCGAGGAACTCAGCGAAATTCAGGCCATGAATCCTGAGCTGGATTTGTATATCGCTTTAGAAGATCCGATTTCGTGGTTACTGTTGGCGTATATCAAAGAAGAACTCGCTGATTATTATGATATTGAACTGAATGTTTATCCTTTGATCTATCAAGGTCGTGATGCCTTTGATTGGAGTTTAGCAACGCGTTTATCAAAGCGTACAGATGTGAAATTCACACCGTTTTGTCGTCCGACGGAAGCCAGTACCTTGGAAATGGCAAAGCTATTTTATAGCGTACCTGAAGAAAGCCGTACAGATGCAATGTATGAAATTTTGCAGGCTGTATGGTCCAAAGGTAAAGATCCTTCTTATCGCGCCCACTTCGAGTACTTGCGACGTGAATTAGACATTGAGCAAATCACCACCGAAGACGTTGAAAAGAAACTTAAAGACAATGAGTTGATGTGTGAAATCAAATCGCAGCCAGATTTGCCTGTGATTGAACTTAGAATTGATGGTAAGAGTTATGTATTTAATAGCTTATATCGCGTTTGGATGATTGAAAGTATTTTCAGTAATGTGTTAGAACAAAAGTATAAGAGCGATAATGAACTAGAGCACAGACAGGAAGAATCAATTGAAGATCAAAAGAGAGAAGTGTGAGTCACTGATTCAAGCCCGTGAGAAAATCGATGAAATCGATCAGCACTTGGTTGAGCTTATTGCAGAACGCCAATTCTATGTAGATCAAGCCTTAAGATTTAAAAAATCAGTCCAGGATATTCAATCTCCTGAACGTGTCGAACAGGTGCTTCACAAAGTTCGTGAGTTGGCGACTGAACAAGGCTTAGATCCAGTCTTAGTTGAAAAAATCTACCGTGAAATGATTCAGCATTTTATCCAACGGGAGTTGAAAGAACTCCGTCCTTAGTCTATTCAATGAACGCTAAAATTCAGCCTTATTCAATATTTAGAGCCTATGGTTGAATGAATTTCTATAAAAAAGCATGTTTCAATTTACTGAAACATGCTTTTTCTTTTAAAGATATGAATGAGCCTCAAGTATATGGCGGGCGAATAGATTATGAACGCTGAATGACCAACGCTTATTCATAAGATGTGAAAAAATCAGCAATAAAAAAAGCAGCCTTGCGGCTGCTATAAACTTTAAAACTTCCAAATCAATCGTTAAATCATCAAGCGCATTTACTTGGCAGATTTGTCTGCAAGGCTAAAGAACCAATTCAATAACAAGGCAGCAAAAGTAGCGGTACCAATACCACCTAGATTAAAGCTACCAAGTTGTAAAGCAAAATCACCTGTACCCAAAATAATCGTCACTGCAGCGACCATTAAATTTTTATTTTGAGAGAAATCAACTTTGTTCTCAATCCAAATTTTTGCGCCAGCAATGGTAATCAAACCAAAAACAACAATTGAAGCACCTGTCAAAATCGCCGTTGGAATGGTATGAATAATCGCACCAAACTTAGGAGATAGACCAAGGAAGATTGCGAAAACACCTGCGATTGCAAAAATAATGGTTGAATAGACACGCGTTACGGCCATGACACCAATATTTTCACCATAGGTCGTCATACCCGGAGCACCGACACCACCAGCCAAAGTGGTTGCAACACCATCGGCAACAAAGGCTTTACCAATATGTGGATCAAGGTTTTCACCTGTCATGGCACTGACCGCTTTAATATGACCTAAGTTTTCAGCCACTAAAATTAAAGCAACAGGTGCAATGATAAGCATCGCATTGGTTGAAAATACAGGGGCATGAAAGTCTGGTAGACCGAACCATGCCGCTTGTTGAATTGGCGCAAAGTTAATCGCTGTACCGTAACCCATCACGTTTGAAACGATGTAATAGATGAAGTAAGCCGCCAATAAACCAACCAATAATAATAGACGTTGTAATAAACCTTTGGTAAAAACGGCGATCATGCCCATACACAGCACAGTCAACAACGCCATCCACATATTAAATGGATTTCCCGCAACAGCTTTGACTGTAACAGGGGCAAGGTTTAAACCAATAATCATGACCACAGAACCTGTCACAACAGGTGGCATGAGTTTTTCAATCCACTTGGTTCCAGTTGCCATCACCAAAAAACCAATGAGCGCATAAAGCACGCCACAAGCAATGATTCCGCCTGCTGCCACGGCAATATTGGGATTGGCACCACCTGCAGCGCTATAACCTGTTGCAGCAATCACCACACCAATAAATGCAAAGCTTGATCCCAAATAACTAGGAACACGTCCACCGGTCATCACAAAAAACAGAATGGTACAGATCCCTGACATTAAAATCGCTAGGTTAGGATCGAAACCCATCAGGAAGGGTGCAAGTACCGTTGCACCGAACATTGCAAAAGCGTGTTGAATCCCGAGAACTGCACTTTGAGCGGGTGGAAGATACTCATTGGTACCTACAGGTCGTGCATCAATGCTGCCTTCATAAGGACGCCATTTAGGAAACCAGTTGGACATAAAATGAGCACTCTAATAATAAATTGTGCACATGATACGCTTGTTTCAGCGATAAATGCCTATTGTAAGTTAAAAAAAAATTCAAACTAATCGTATGAATTTTATTATTTATTTACCGATTGGTAAAAATAAATATGATATAAAACAAGGGCTGTTTTGATTTATTTTCAACCTATCATTAAAATTTATAAGGTTTATTTGGTTGTTTTTTGATCAAATAAATGTGTAATTAAAAAATAAAAAATGTGAAACAATTCACCATTGCTTTAATTGGCAATACAAATTTTATTTCGTCCAGTTTCTTTTGCACGATAAAGCGCTTGGTCTGCAAGCAACATTAACTGCTGGTGATCATCATTTTCTAAAATACCATGGCTTAATCCGAAACTTGCGGTAAACCGAATGATATGTCCGTCATAAATCAATTCATGTTGTTCAATCGCTTTACGGCATCGTTCTAAAATGTGTTGGGCTGATTCAATCGTAGTATTTTCGAAAATCAGGATAAATTCCTCCCCCCCATAACGGCCTAAATGATCAATTTCGCGAATATTCGAACCTAATATTTTCGCCATATGAATCAGGACTTGGTCTCCACAATCATGTCCATATTGATCATTGATTCTTTTAAAGAAATCAATGTCGATCAAGCTCATGCTGATCGGCTGCTTTAAGTTCGGATGTGCTGTATAAATACGATCGAATTGAGTGGCGATACCGCGTCGATTTAGAATTTGAGTTAAAGGATCTATCGTCATCAGCAATCGCTGTTTTCGTTCACGATCCATCCAACGATTTAAGAATGAATTGAAAAAGATCACTAAAATGGTGCCGATAAAAGTTGTTGCAAATAAATTAACCAAGATAAAGTAAGTCTGTGTCTCTGCTACGATCATGCTAAAGGGGTGATATAAGGGTGCATAGGGCAAAATATCGATGACAGTTAGGATACTGGTGACATATAAAACCCCTAAGCAGGGTAGGGTCGAATAAAACATGATTCGGCGTTCAAACAGTAACAGCCCTGCCAAAATCGAACCAATGCTAAAGACGCCAGTGAGTATTGTCATCATCCCTGCGATGTAACCCACCATCATCAGCGATCCTGCATAAAATCCAACACATAAAATGGGGAAATAAAACTCACTACGCCGAGTCGCTTGAATAAAATAACTGGCAATGAACAGGAGGATAGAAATGAATATAAAAATCTGAAAGCACAATAAAATGTGCGGAATAAGCTTTTGATTAAAGAGTTCGAATTGTGTATTGGCTAAAATTGAAAGATAAAAAAAGGCATGGAAAAAGATCAGTACGCCACTGACCACTTTGGATTTTTGAATATTATCCACTTCCAAAAGCTGGATATAACCCAGCTTGAAGTTTTCAATTTGTTTTTTAAAGCAAAGAGATATCGACTGAAAATATTTCATGCTTGCACAAATGTTGTTGATTTATAAGATCATCATAGAACGCATTTTAGAATTTGAATAGCAAAATCAATGAATTATTGGTCATAAAAAATAGGGAGCTTAACTCCCTATTGTTAAATCATTCAGTTAGATGAGTGATTAGCCCGTGTTACGTAGCCCTGCGGCAATCCCTGCGATACTTACCATCAAGGCATGATCAACAGGTGTATGTTCCGTGTCTTGTGCCGCCAAATAACCACGGCGGCGTTTCATCAGTTCCGCCTGTAACAGATGTAATGGCAACAAATACGGTTTACGGACTTTCATGGATTGATCAAGGACATCATTAGAACTTAAAAGTTTAGATTCACCTTTCATCGCCAATAAAGTCTGAACGGCATCATGCAATCGTTGACGAAGTTCAGCACCTAGAACTTTTAGATTTTCATCTTCAGTCAAATGTGCTTCGTAATACAGTGCAATATTTGCATCTGCTTTAGACAACACCATCTCCAACATATCAATCAAGGTTTGGAAATAAGGCCACTGTTGTAGCATTTCATCCAGTTGATGCTTTTGACCCTGTTGAATCACTTGATTAATCGCAGCACCTGTTCCGAGCCAAGCAGGAAGCATTAAACGAATCTGTGTCCATGCAAATACCCAAGGGATGGCACGTAGAGACTCAATCCCACCACTGACTTTACGTTTTGCAGGGCGTGAACCCAGGGGGAGCATTTGTAATTCAAGCTCAGGTGTGACCGTTCTGAGATATTGTACAAAATGCGGATTTTCACGAACCGTCTGGCGATAGACCTTGACTGAAAGTTCCGTCATTTCATGCATCAATTGACGCCATTCTGCTTTTGGTTCTGGAGGCGGAAGTAAGGTGGCTTCCAGTGTGGCCGCAGTGTAAATTTCTAAATTCTGAAGTGCAATTTCCTCTAATCCAAATTTAAATCGGATCATTTCACCTTGTTCAGTGACACGGATGGCACCAGAAATCGACCCTGGCGGTTGAGAGAACAAAGCTTGTTGAGTGGGCGCACCGCCACGGCTAATTGAACCACCACGCCCATGAAATAACGTCAGTTGCACCCCATGATTTTTTGAAACTGCTGTGAGTTCTTCTTGGGCACGATATTGCACCCAATTGGCAGACATGAAACCTGCGTCTTTAGCGGAGTCAGAATAACCAATCATCACTTCATGCTTAGACTGGATATGTTGTTTATACCAATGCATGTTAAATAGCGTATTCATGGTCTCCGCAGCGCCGTCCAAATCTTTCAAGGTTTCAAAGAGTGGAACGATTCGAAGCGGATATTCAATGCCTGCTTCTTTTTGGAGGAGTAAAACCGCTAAAACATCACTCGGATATTCAGCCATCGAAATGATGTATGCGCCTAAGCTTTCCGTCGGCTGTTCTGCCAAAGTACGCATGGTGGCAAAAACTTCTTGGACATCCGGATGCTCAATCAAACTTTGTGCAGGGACATTGAGATGCTTAGGCAGTAGCGGACGCTTGCTTTGTAATTCTTGTAATAAGAAATTTTGGCGCGCTTGTTCAGTCCATGTTTCAAAATTACCTAAACCTAAATATTCAGTAATGGCAGAGATGGCTTGACGATGACGACCTGACTCTTGACGAATATCCAGTTTGAGTAATTCGATGCCGAAGCAGTTCACACGGTGAATAAAATCGAGCAATTTCCCTTGTGCAATCTCAGGTAAATTACAGTCAATCAACGAGCGATAACAGAGGAGTAGTGGTTGTAATAACTCATCTTTATGGCGGATGATTTGACTGCGATCTACATCAGAGTGTTGCCCTGTGAGCTTCGCTGCCAGCCATTCACGCGTGATGCGTAAACGTTCTCGTGTATTACGTAAATATTCACGATAAGGTTCAGGGTGTGCTACACCTAAGGCTTGTTTTAATTCATCATTGGCATGTTGGATCGACAGTTCCCAACGTAGATTTTCAATATCTCTTAAATATAAATCCGCTGCTTTCCAACGAGATAGCCAAAGCACTTCTTGAGTGACGGTGTGTGTAACATTCGGGTTGCCATCACGGTCACCCCCCATCCAAGAGGCAAAACGTACAGGCGCGATATTCAGTGGAAGTTCTTTGTCGCAGTGCGTTTGTACTAAATCATTTAAGCCACGCACGAATTTTGGAATCGCATCCCAAAGTGTTTGTTCAATAGTGGTAAAGCCCCATTTGGCTTCATCCACAGGGGTTGGACGATGCTGACGAATTTCATCCGTTTGCCAAGCCGAGCAGACCAATTGCTTTAGATGAGCAAGGACTTGTTCACGCTGTTTCGGGGTCAGTTTCTGCTGATCGAAAGTCGAGAGACACTCATTAATACCATCATATTTTTGAATCAGTGTACGACGACTGACTTCAGTCGGATGTGCTGTAAGAACCAGTTCAATACTGAGCTGGCAAATTTGTTGGTACAGCTCGTCCGCTGAAATATTTTGATTTTTAAACTTTTCAAATAAATGATCGAGCACATTGGGAGAAGGTGCTTGTTCATCAAATTCGCTTTGACGACGGTTACGTACCACATTGTACTGTTCTGCGATATTGGCAAAATTCAGAAAGTGAGAAAAGGCACGGGTCAATGGAAGAATTTCACTATCTTCTAAACTTAAAAAAAGCTGTTCGAGTTGTTTTTCTGCTTCAACGTTTCCATCACGAGCCCCTTTGGAGAGCGCACGAATTTGTTCAATTTGATTAAACAAATCTTGTCCGGCTTGTTCTTTCAGGGTTTCGCCTAAGAGGTTGCCGAGTAGTCGTACGTCTTCACGTAGGGGAGCATCAATTTGTTGAATCATTATTTTCTCCTTTTTTCTTGTTGAAACTATACCTCGATTAGATGGCAAACCAAGAAAATTCAAACAAAAAAATCAGAGAAAATAGTCTAATGTTCAAGTGATCAAATCAGCGAAGCTCATCCTTAAAAGCGAGGGGATCTATAAAATAAGCATTATGCAGATTTTTGGTATTTCATCAGAAATAATTCAATCGCATCAGCAATAATGTGCTTCGATTCTTCTGCTGTCGGTAGATCACGCACACCCAATAAAATCTCGTGATGGCGATGTCCCAGTAACAACGAAAGTAACAAATGGACTTGCTTTTCCACATCCGTATTTTCAACGAAACCTAAGCTTATGGCTTGTTTAAAAAAATCCGCCCAAACCATATAGAGGCGTTTATGCGAAGCATTGTAAAAAGGTTCTGCTAAAGGGTTTTGTTCAGCAGCCAATTCCAATAATAAATGCTCCAGCTTTAAGGCTTCAGGCAAATAAATAATATTTAAAGCCAAATGACAAATTTGAGAGAGCACTTCTTTGAAATTTGAATCATATTGTAAATGGATTGGACGGGTACGAATCGATTCTTCACAGGTTTGCTCAATGGCACAGGTAAACAAATTGGCTTTGTCCTGAAAATGGTTATACACCGTGAGCTTGGTGACACCCGCTTCTTGTGCAATTTGATTCATGGTAGATCCATGAAAACCTTGTTTTAAAAACAGTGTTTTAGCTGCATCTAGGATCATTTGACGTTTGGCGAGGTCTTTCGGGCGTCCAACTTGCATTTGCAAAATCTTTCCAAAATAAAATAAATCAAGTCATATACTTGATGATTGTTTTTTAATTAGTGTACCTTACGGTATATTAATTAAAAAATAAACAAATTAATATATACAAAACTAAATCTGAAATGACGCCCAAAAATTACATAAGAGCGATCCCCATGAGCGATATGAAATTCTCCTTAATCAGTTTGATGATTGCATGTGCAGTGGTGTTAACAGGCTGTGGTAAAAAAGAGCCAGCTGTAGAACAAGTACCTTTTGTGATGGTGACTCAGCCCCTAACTACCCATGACGAACTTAAAAGTTATGCAGGGGATGTGCAAGCACGTCAACAAACTGCATTGGCATTTCGGGTTGGGGGACAAATCACTGAGCGTCTGGTGGATGTTGGGGATCGCGTAAAAGTGGGGCAGGTTCTAGCAAAACTGGATGTTAAAGATGCGCAATTAGAATTGAATTCTGCACAGGCTCAACTCGAAAGTGCACAATCCGCTGCCAAGATCGCTGAAGAAGAATTTAAACGCTTTCAACAACTGCTACCGATCAATGCAGTCAGTCGCTCGCAATATGATGCCGTTGAAAATCAATATAACTCGGCAATGTCTGCTTTAAAGCAAGCACAGGCTAACCTGTCAGTGAGTCGTAACCAAACGGGCTATAACCAGTTAGTGGCAAATCGTAATGGCGTGATTACAGAGCGAAATATTGAAGTCGGGCAAGTGATTGCCGCAGGGCAAGCTGCGTACCAAGTCGCGATTGATGGGGATCGTGAAGTGGTGATTGGTGTGCCAGAACAAGCCATTTCAGACATCAAAGTCGGTCAAAATGCAGTGATTACCCTGTGGTCTAAACCGGAAGATCGTTTTGCTGCCTATGTCCGTGAAATTTCACCTGCTGCGGATCAATCACGAACCTTCAGTGTCAAAGTCGCGCTAAAAGAAGGACAGTCAGCGATTCAACTGGGACAAAGTGCACGCGTCTTCTTTGCGAACAATGTTGAAAATGTGATCAGTGTGCCGTTATCCAGTATCTCAGCTCATGAAAATCAGGCCTATGCTTGGGTGGTCAACGCAGATCATTCGATTCGTAAAGTGCCAGTCACCATTGGTGCTTATGGGCGCGATAGTGTACCCGTGCTGACCGGTTTAAAAGCAACGGATTGGATTGTGGTTGGTGGAGTACACTTGCTTCGTGAAAAACAAAAAATTCATCCGATTGATCGTGAAAATCGAGCAGTGAAAATTCAATCAGGAGCAAAATAATGAGTTCCAAAATGAATTTTAACTTGTCCGAGTGGGCACTTAATAATAAAGGTTTGATCCTTTATTTTATGATTTTGATGGGCATCGTCGGAATTTATTCGTATTCAAAACTCTCTCAAAGTGAAGATCCACCCTTTAGTTTTAAAGTGATGGTGGTACAAACCTATTGGCCGGGTGCGACCGCTGAAGAGGTGTCACTCCAAGTCACCGATCGTATTGAAAAAGAGTTGATGAGTACTGGGCTTTACGAGCGTGTTACAGCCTATTCTCGTCCAGGTGAGTCCATGGTGACCTTCATTGCCAAAGATTCTTTAAGATCAGCGGATTTACCTAATGTTTGGTATCAAGTTCGTAAGAAAGTGGGCGATATCAAACATCAGTTGCCAAGTGGTGTACAAGGTCCATTTTTCAATGATGAATTTGGCGATACCTTTGGAAATATTTATGTTCTGACAGCTAAAGATTTCGATTATGCCGTTTTAAAAGAGTATGCGGATCGTTTGCAACTCCAACTTCAGCGGGTAAAAGACGTCGGTAAAGTGGACTTAATTGGATTACAAGATCAAAAAATTTGGATTGAAATATCGAATACCAAATCAGCGCAAATGGGTATTCCGGTTACTGCCATTCAAGAAGCCTTACAAAAGCAAAACAGTATCGCGAGTGCGGGATTCTTTGAAACCAATTCAGACCGAATTCAAGTCAGAGTCAGCGGTCAACTTCAAGATATTGATCAGCTTAAAACGATGCCGTTATTGGTGGGTGATAAGACCATTCAATTGGGTGATGTCGCTGAGGTCTATCGTGGTTTCAGTGAGCCTGCGCAACCCCGTATGCGATTTATGGGGGAAAATGGGATTGGGATCGCGGTGTCTATGCGCAAGGGTGGTGACATTATTGCCTTAGGTAAAAGTTTAGAGGGCAGCTTTACAGAATTGCAGAAATCGTTGCCTCTCGGGATGACTTTAGAAAAAGTCTCTGATCAACCTGTGGCGGTAGAGCGCAGTATTCATGAGTTTATTAAGGTCTTGGCTGAAGCGGTGATTATCGTTCTATTGGTCAGCTTTTTCTCTTTAGGCTTCCGTACCGGGCTGGTTGTGGCATTTTCGATTCCATTGGTTCTTGCCATGACCTTTGCAGGGATGAATCTCTTTGATGTCGGACTACACAAGATTTCATTGGGTGCTTTGATTTTAGCACTGGGGCTGTTGGTGGATGATGCCATTATCGCCGTCGAAATGATGGCGATTAAAATGGAGCAAGGTTATAGCCGTTTACAAGCCGCAGGATTTGCATGGACATCGACTGCATTTCCCATGCTCACAGGAACACTCATTACTGCAGCAGGGTTTTTGCCGATTGCTACCGCAGCGTCAAGCACAGGTGAATATACCCGTTCAATATTCCAAGTCGTGACCATTGCATTAGTGGTGTCATGGTTTGCAGCAGTGCTTTTTGTGCCCTATTTAGGTGATAAGTTACTGCCTGATTTTAACAGTCAAAGCTTACATAAAGCGCCTTGGTATATGCGTCTGTGGGCTCGTTTACGTAAACAGCCTGAACCTGATCCAGTCATTCATCAACACGGCGATCAGCATGATCCCTATCAAACCAAGGCGTATCAAAAATTTCGTTCGTGGGTCAATATCTGTCTTACTTATCGTAAGACCGTGATTGCAGCCACAGTCGGCATATTTGTGCTGTCGCTCTTGATGTTTAAATTGGTTCCGCAGCAGTTCTTTCCACCTTCGAATCGAGCAGAGATTTTAGTTGATCTCAAACTAGAAGAAGGCGCTTCACTCATTGCAACTGAAAATGCAGTGAAAAAAGTTGAAAAGTTCCTGTCTACTCAAAAAGGCATTGATAATTATGTGGCTTATGTCGGCACAGGATCGCCACGTTTCTACTTGCCACTCGATCAGCAACTTCCTCAAGCCAGTTTTGCGCAATTTGTGGTTCTCGCATCATCACTCGATGATCGTGATGAAATTCGAAAAACCTTGAGTCAGGAAATCAGTAAACTTTTACCTGAAGTGAGAACACGTGTATCACTCTTGGAAAATGGTCCTCCCGTAGGTTATCCAATTCAATTCCGTGTGTCAGGCGAAGATTTAAATACGGTGCGTCAACGTGCGCAATTGGTATCAAAAGCTGTCAGTGAAAACTCCAATACCAGTAATGTCCATCTGGATTGGGGTGAGCCGAGTAAGATTATTTCATTGGAAATTGATCAGGATCGTGCACGTCAACTGGGTGTATCGAGTTTGGATTTGGCAAACTTTTTAAATAGCTCAATTACAGGCGCTGTGATTAACCAGTACCGTGAAAAACGTGAATTGATTGATATTCGTTTAAGAGGCGACAAGGCTGAGCGTGTTGATGTCGGTTCTTTATCCAGTTTGGCTGTACCGACTTCAAAAGGGGGCACAGTACCATTGGCTCAGATCGCCAATATTCAATACAAATTTGAAGATGGACTAATTTGGCATCGTAATCGTTTACCGACCATTACGGTACGTGCTGATATTCGAACCGACTTACAACCTGCAACGGTCGTCGGGGAGTTAAAAGATAAGATTCAAAAAATTCGTGATGATTTGCCAAGCGGTTATTTGGTTGAAGTCGGAGGCACAGTAGAAGAGTCTGCTCGTGGACAAAGCTCCGTTAATGCAGGTATGCCATTATTCTTGGTCGTGGTATTTACCTTGCTTATGATTCAGCTCAAAAGTATTTCACGTTCTTTTATCGTGTTCTTGACTGCACCATTAGGGCTTATCGGCGTGGTGCTGTTCTTGTTGCTATTTAATAAGCCTTTTGGATTTGTCGCGATGCTCGGTACGATTGCACTATCGGGTATGATTATGCGGAATTCTTTGATTTTGATTGATCAGATTGAACAAGATATTCGAGCAGGACATCAACCTTGGGATGCCATTTTAGACGCGACGGTTCGCCGTTCACGCCCCATTATTTTGACAGCACTCGCTGCGGTATTGGCGATGATTCCATTGTCACGCAGTATTTTCTTTGGTCCAATGGCTGTTGCGATTATGGGTGGCTTAATCATCGCGACATTACTTACGCTGTTTTTCCTGCCAGCATTATATGCCGCTTGGTTTAAAGTCAAAAAAGATACAAAAAATGCATATAAATGATGAATTCTAGGTGCGTTGTTTAGAAAAATTTAATATAGTAGCGGATGGATTTTACATAAAATAACATACGGTATCGATTGCATAAATAACGACTGAATTTGCAATCGGTTGAGGTCAAAAGTATCCATGGGGCAAGACTTTTTAGACAGACATCGTCGTTATATGACTTTGTCTTATGTATTCATGTTTCTTGCACTCTTTACCGTAGTGACAGCTACGATCGCTTATTGCTTAGCGCGTAAAGTTGCTAATACGGATGCTACGGAAGTGTGGTTACATGCTCAGGCACTTTGGGTGATGCGCAGTGTCGTTTTATTTATGCTATTGGCTGTGTTCGCGGCACTTTGGTTTATTCCCGCTTGTTTCATTTATTGGGACAGTGTCCTTTGGGTGAAAGCCTGTACTGTGATTGGTGTGATTTTTAGTACCATTGCTTGGCTTTATCTGCTGAATACATGGCTAAAAGGCTTTGTAAAATATACCCAAAAAAAAGCAGCTTTCTAAAAAATATTTCAATATCGACTTGTAATTTCGGCGTATGAACCCAACATATTTCGCAGTGAAGTAATCTCAAATTTTTGTGGAGCATCGCCAGACATGGCTAAACGTGATTATTATGAGGTTTTAGGGGTATCTAAAACCGCTAGTGATGATGAAATTAAAAAAGCCTACCGTAAGTTGGCGATGAAATATCATCCAGATCGTAACCCTGACAACGCCGAAGCTGAAGAAAAATTTAAAGAAGCTGCTGAAGCTTATGAAATTCTTTCTGACGGCGAAAAACGCAGTATGTATGACCGTATGGGACATAACGCCTTTGAAGGCGGTATGGGCGGTAGTGGTGGCTTCGGCGGTGGATTTAGCGCGGAAGACATTTTCAGTCAGTTTGGTGATATTTTTGGTGGTGCTTTTGGTGGTGGAGGCCGTGGCGGTCAACAACGTCAAAAACGCGGCTCAGACTTACGCTATGTAATGGAACTTACCCTTGAAGAAGCGGTAAAAGGCATCAAAAAAACCATTACTTTCACAGCGCCAGCGCCTTGTGAAACCTGTGATGGTAAAGGCTCTAAAAATCCAAACGATGTTGAAACGTGTAAAACCTGTCATGGTGCAGGTCAAGTGCGTATGCAACAAGGTTTCTTCTCTGTTCAGCAAACCTGTAGCACTTGTCGTGGACAAGGTAAAATCATTAAGAACCCATGTGGCACATGCCATGGTTCTGGTGTAAAAGACCGTCAGCAAACGCTCGAAGTTACGATTCCAGCGGGGGTGGACAATGGTGATCGCGTACGTTTAACCGGCAAAGGTGAAGCGATTCGTGATGGTCAATCAGGTGACCTATACGTTGAAGTGACTGTTCGTGAACATGAAATTTTCCAACGTGACGGTGCTGATTTGTATATGGATGTGCCGATTAGCATTGCAGATGCAGCTTTGGGTAAAGAAATTGAGATCCCGACACTGGATGGCCGTGTGAACTTGAAAGTGCCTGAAGGAACTCAAACGGGCAAGATGTTCCGTTTACGTGGTAAAGGTGTAAAACCTGTACGTACCAGTATGGTGGGTGATTTGCTTTGTCGCGTTGTGGTTGAAACACCAGTGAACTTGACATCACGTCAACGTGAGCTGTTAAAAGAACTTCAAGAGTCGATGGATGGTGAAGACAGTAAATCGTCTCCAAAGAAAAAATCTTTCTTTGATCGTCTTTTCGACTAATTAAAGATGTCAAAAAACCCGACCAAGCGTCGGGTTTTTTATTGTCGAGATTTAATCATTGTCGCTGTAAGAAATGAATTCTATGCTGTGAATCATTTCATTGATGCTAAGGCGTAGGAAGATTGAGCCCAAATCGTTTCAAGTTAGCGTATTCGTACGGTGCATCTTCAGCAGGATAACGTAAATTTGGAATGCCATATATTTTTGCAATATTCCATACAATACTTTCACCCGCAGGGAGTAATTTTGGTTCAATGTTATAGATTGGATCCTGATAGGCTGTATCACTATCGATCAATGTCCAGCCCTGATGATGAAATGCATCAATGATGTCTTGTAACCAAGCAGCATTGATTGCGCGAACATGCAGTAATAAGACATGCTTGGGTGAACGACCTAGTGTTTGTTGGGCTAAATCATCGTAATATTTTGCTCGCTCCAATAAATGGAAAATATACGCTTGTTTGAGTTTAGTGAGGCTCTGTAGGTCATGCTCTTGCTGATATTTGACAAAGAGTTGATTGTAAAACCAGTCACTGGCATCGATGCTTACAGCACCTGATTGGTAGTGATGATCTTCAATCCATTGTCTAACGCCATCTCTTTTTTCTAATGTGTTACCTTCTTTTAGAAATGGAAAGCGATAACGTGGCACAAAGCCTTGTAGTGTGGAAAATGTTTGATGACCTTGTTGCATATCTGCTAGATAAGCAGACAGGATGACTTCATCTTTATTTAAATTAAGATGTAAATTGCCATGATTACCAATGCGATGACCTTGTTCTCCCCATTGTTTGATCATACCTAATCCATCATTAGCTCCAATTTTACTCAGGCTTGGATAGATGATGGCATGCACTTTATTCTGTTTTAGGGTATTGAGAATTGCATCATTAATATTCTGAGCTTGTGGATGAGTACTGTGATCTAAACCATCATCGAAACTAAGTGCTAAACTTTTCGCAAATGTAAAATTGGAAACCAATATAAGACAACTCAGCATGATTTTTTTAAACATTGGATGTCTCTATGCTCTTTAAAAGTCAGGGTTTTAATTTGATGATTTAGAATTTTTTGGTTTACAGAAAATGATCATCATCTAGCCTAAAAATGTTCATGCTCATTTTCTAATATTGAATATCAATCAGATCTGTGAATATAAAAAAGGATCGCGGAGATCCTTTTTATATTAGGCAATTTTTACAACGTCATATTAAGCTTGCGCATCAATACTTTGACCATTCAGCCCAATACTGTCTTCACCCATCAAATATAGGTAAGCAGGCATAATTTGCTCAGGCGTTGGCAAAGTTTTTGGGTCTTCATCAGGATAAGCTTTAGCGCGCATTGCCGTGCGTGTTGCACCTGGATTGATACAGTTAAAGCGAACATTTGGGTACGTATGTTCTTTGGCGAAAATTTGGCTCACTGCTTCAATGGCAATTTTTGAAACAGAATAAGCTCCCCAAGTGGCACGAGCTTCGCGTCCTACACCTGAACTGGCAAATACCACAGAAGCATTATCTGATTTTTCTAAAAGAGGGAGCAGTTCTTGAGTGAGCACAAATGGCGCACGTAGATTTACTGCCATCACATCATCCCAATCTTCAGCAGGGTAGTTCGCAAGTTCTGTACGCTCACCTAAAATGCCTGCATTGTGTAAAATGCCATCTAACCGACCAAATTGCTGAGCAAGTGTGTCGTACAACAACTCATAATCATGTGAGGTCGCTGTTGAAAGTTGTAAAGGTAAAATCGCAGGCTGTGGTGCACCTAGACTTTCAATCTCATCATAGATCACTTCTAGCTTATTAATAGTGCGCCCATGCAGTACCACCGTTGCGCCGTGCAGGGCATAACTCAAAGCAGCTGCGCGACCAATACCATCGCCAGCACCTGTAATCAGGATAATTTTGTCTTTTAACAAATCTGGACGAGGTTGATATTCTGAATAATTCATGGGCGACCTCCTATATTTTTATATTATTAAGTAAGTTGTTTCAGCAGTATTGATTTCAACCATGCGATTTAAAAAAGTCAGCACGTATAGATTATGCTGACTTTTCTTGAGCATTCAGCAGTTTTAGAACGACCTGATGTAACTCAGCAACGTCTTTTACTATACAGTCTGCTTGCCATGCTGTTAAGTCATCTTTGTGCGCTAAAGGTAAATATCCATAGGCTGCCAAAATGGTATACATCCCGGCATGACGACCCGCATCAATATCACGTGGATGATCACCCACATAGATGCAATCTTTAGCATCGATATTGATTTGAGAGGCTGCCAAAAACATGGGTTCTGGATCGGGTTTGGTCTGTTTTACATCTTCAGGGCAGACTAACACAGCACAACGCTCAGTAAGATCTAAAGCTTTGAGTAAAGCTTCACTGAGCCAGCGCGGTTTATTGGTCACAATACCCCAAGGAATGTGTTTCGCCTCTAAAGCTTCAAGTAAAGCATACATACCGTCAAAGAGGTCAGTATCCACAGCAATATCTGCACCATAAATATCGAGAAAACGCTGGCGATGTGCAAGGAAAATCGGGTCTTCCACATCTAGGTGGGGATAGACCAATTTAACCATTGCTCGCGCGCCTTCAGACACTTGAGTGCGGATCAATGCTGCATCAACAATGTTACAATTTTCTTCACGACACATGTTTTGAATGATACGAATAAAATCTGCTGCCGTATCAATCAAAGTTCCGTCTAAGTCAAAGAGTACCGCTTTCATTCAGCTTGCTCATTTTTGATTTCATTCTGGGTATACACCATGTAGTTCACATCAACATTTGGTGCTAACCAATAATTTTTCGTCAGCGGGTTGTAGTGCAAGCCCGTCATGTCTTTCAGTTTTAAATTCGCACTACGAATATCATGTGCCAACTCTGAAGGCTTAATGAATTTATGATAATCATGCGTGCCTTTTTTCAACATGCGCAATACATATTCAGCCCCGATAATCGCGAATAAATAAGATTTTGGATTACGATTAATGGTGGAGAAAAAAACGTGACCATTTGGCTTTACTAACTTTTGACAGGCTTGAATAATCGAAGCTGGATCTGGAACGTGTTCTAACATTTCCATACAGGTCACAACGTCATATTGTCCCGCTTGTTCTTCGGCCAGTTGTTCAACAGGAATTTGACGGTACTCAATATTGCTCACATTTTCTTGTTCTGCATGTAGGCGAGCGACATTTAAAGGGGCTGCACCCATATCAATTCCGAGTACATCTGCACCACGGCGCGCCATGCTTTCAGCCAAAATACCGCCACCACAGCCGACATCAAGCACTTTTTTGCCTGATAAACCACCTGCATGTTCATCAATCCAATTTAAACGTAAAGGATTGATTTGATGGAGTGGACGGAACTCAGAGTGCTGATCCCACCATATTGCAGCCAGTGCTTCAAATTTAGCAATTTCTTGTGGATCGACATTGAGTTGCGTCATTGGGTACGTCCTCAGTAAATTATTGGAATAAATAAAAGATTAAGTATAGCGAGCTTAGTGTAGCGCTTGTTCGAAAAAAAGCGATAAATCGTCAAAAAAACTTCACAGAAGGAAAACGAAATTCTCATAATTGATTTATAGTGGATGTATAAGCTAACCATAATGATTTTTAGGACGATAATCCGAATGAATAAATTCCTTTTAAGTGCTGTTGCTGCATCTGTTATGGCTTTTTCAGGTTCTGCAATGGCGAACTTTGTGGCGGGTAAAGATTACCAAGTCGTAACCAATCCAATTAAAGTTGAAAAACCGGGGAAAATTGAAGTACGTGAATTCTTTTGGTATGGCTGTGGTCACTGCTTCACATTAGAACCCCACATGCAATCTTGGTTGAAAAAATTACCTAAAGATATTCGTTTTGTACGTACTCCAGCGGCGATGAATCCAGTGTGGGAGCAAGGTGCACGTGCCTACTATGTGTCTGAAGCATTAGGTGTACGTCAAAAAGCACATTTACAGTTATTCCATGACATTCATGTGAAGCAAAAACCGATTTTAGATCAAGCCTCTTTAGCGAAGTTTTATACGCGCTATGGTATTCCAGAAGCAAAATTTAACAGTACTTATAAATCATTCCCGATTACCTCTAAAATTGCGCAAGCCAAAAGCTTAGCGGCACAATACCAGTTATCAGGTGTGCCTGCAGTGACGGTGAATGGTAAATACATCGTGCAAGGTGATAATGGTCGCGTGATTGAAGTCGTGAACTACTTGGTAGAAAAAGAGCGTAAAGCTGCAAAATAATTTAAATAGATTCGATTAAAAAAACCCGCTGATGAGCGGGTTTTTTATTCAATTGCACATTAGGTCGTCTTTATGATGTGGTGATTTTTGTAGATGATTATTGGATGAGATTTAGCGATTCATTTCACTGTTTGACCAGTTAGAAATCCCTTTAAAGATGAGTTTGATTTGGGTAATAGACTGTTTCTTGAGTACTAATTTTTGTAATTCGAGTTCCATACCTGAATATTGACGACCCAAGCTAATCCATGACATCGCCCAAGTAAAACAGAGGTTAATCAAAATGTTGGCTAAAACTTTTAAATCATCACCATGATCAAAATTTTGCACAATTTCAAATTTTCGTAGATCTTCAGCCAAATCAATATTTAAAAAATCAATTTCACGTGCAATGGCACGACGAACCATTTCTGAGCCACCCCAACGCTCTGCGATCATAAAAATCCATGGGGTCGGGTTTTGATCAACCGCATTAAAGAAAAGTTCAATACTCATTTCAGGATTCGCTTCTGCTTGAGCAAGACCTTGTCCAAGTTGATGCATGACATTTTTTAAATACAGAGCGACTTGATCGACCAGTTCTTGACCCAATTCGTCCATATCTTGGAAATGGCGGTAAAAAGCTGTTGGGACGAGCCCCACTTCACGTGCAACTTCTCGCAAGCTAATACTGCTAAATGAACGACCAGACGTGCTTAAGCTTAAAGCAGCATCTAGTAAAGCCTGTCGGCTTTGTTGTTTGCGTTCATCGCGTATGGACATTGTTGAACCTAGTGATTTGAATGGTGATGAGTCTACCAAAAAAATTACAAAATTAAATGATGAATGTCAGTGAACAGGTGTTGACTGATTTTTAAAATAAACTATAGTGTACAAGTGTTCACTATGAAAACACATGTTCACTCAATTAAATTGAAATACAAAGAGGAACGGAATGAGCAGCCAAATGCAGTATCAACCTGAATGGGTTCGTGAAGATTTTGTTGATTTTGTGGTCGAGAAAATAAACCCAGTCTGGGCATGGAAACGTGTCAAAGCGACTATTGTTGCGAAACAATGGTTAAACAAAGATTTCGTGCAGCTTACGCTCAGACCGAACCGAAATTTTAAACATCGAAGCTTTAAAGCAGGTCAAAGCGTGTTGTGTACGCTTGTGATTGAAGGCGTACGCCAACAACGGAGTTATTCAATCGTTGATATGTTGCCAAATGGTGATGTGGTTTTGGCGATACGTGTGCAAGGTTTGGTTTCAAAAAGAATCGCGCAAAGTGCTCATGGTGCGGTGATTGAAATATCTCAGCCGCAAGGTGCTTTTGTATTAGATACGCATTCTAAATCTGTTGTATTGATTGCCTCAGGCAGTGGAATCACCGCCATTTATGCGTTGCTTAAACATGCTTTAGGCTCACAGATTGAGTCGGTTACTTTGTTGTACTTCACTCGAGACGATGCGTTTCACGTGGAACTAGAGGCGTTAAATCAACAGCACGCCCATTTTAATTATCACCACATCAACACCATTCAAACACAGCAACATTTACATCAAGATTCACTCGATCAACGTGTTCCGCAGCTGAGTCAGAGTATGACCTATGCATGTGGAGCGACGACGATGATGCAAAGTATTAATCGAATTTTTGCTGAACGTGGTTTGACGGCTCAACTGAAACAGGAGTTTTTCCAGCTTCCTGTAGATGAGCATCAAGCCAGTCAGCCGATTGTATTTGCACGTGCACAACAACAGTTTGAGTCGAAAACCAATCTACTGGACGACGCTGAACAAGCAGGCTTAAGACCTGCACATGGTTGTCGAATGGGGATTTGTAATACCTGTACGTGTACTAAAGTGAGTGGTTCAACCAAAAATATTCTAACGGGCGAGATTGATCATCAATCGAATACACAAATCAAACTATGTATTAGCCAAGCGGTTAGTCCAGTCGTTATCAACTTATAAGCATTGCCAAAACCAATGTGAAAGTGAAGTGAGTACAACCATGAATATGTCAGTCACATTTCCTAAAAATAGTAAAACAAAGCATTTAAGTGCTGAACAGATCGAAGCATTTGGGCGTAGAGTTGAAGAAATCCGTCAGAACATTATGTCGGATTTAGGTGAAAGAGATGCCAAATATATTTATAAAATCCGTGATTTTGTTCGTTATAGCGAAATCGGCTCACGTGCGCTACTGATGTTCGGCGGTTGGTTGCCACCTGTTTGGTTAGTCGGTACAGGACTACTCGGCATTTCCAAGATTGTGGAAAACATGGAGCTTGGTCATAACGTCATGCATGGTCAGTTTGATTGGCTCAATGATCCAAGTTTAAATGGTGCAAACTATGACTGGGACACCATGGCAACGGGGGATGACTGGAAATATACTCATAACTATGTACATCACACCTATACCAATATCGTCGGTAAAGACCATGATGTGGGCTATGGCTTATTACGCGTCAGTGAGTCGCAAAAGTGGGAACCCCGCTTTTTATTGAATATTCCTTTAGCGATTCAACTGATGGTATTTTTTGAATGGTATGTTGGGGTACAAAATCTGCATTTAGAAGATGCACTGATTTATAAAACCAAAACGTGGAAACAGGTTTGGGCGGATGCAACGAAGTTCCGTAAAAAAGCACGCCGTCAAATTTTAAAAGATTATGTATTTTTCCCTGTGATTTCAGGACCGAATGCTTTGCCAGTTCTAGCAGGCAATACTGTGGCAAATATCATTCGTAGTTTATGGTCATCTGCGGTCATTTTTAATGGTCACTTTACTGAGGATGCTGAAACTTTTGAGGCAGACAATACGATAAATGAAACACGTGCCGAATGGTATTTAAGACAAATTCGTGGTTCGAGTAATTTTACAGGGACAGATTGGTTGCATATTTTAAGTGGTAATTTGAGTCATCAAATTGAACATCATTTATTCCCAGATATGCCAGCAAACCGTTATGCAGAAGCTGCACCAAAAATTCGAGAACTCTGTGCAGAATACGGTGTGAACTATAATGAAGCCAATTTTATGCAACAGTTTGGCAGTGTATGGGTACGTTTAGCGAAGTGTTCATTACCGAATGAGATGACAACTAAAATGATGAAATCTTGGATAAAGGTAAAAGGCATTTTGGGCTAAATATTTAGTTTTATTTGATGGAAAATGTTAAGTGATTTTTTAAAACACAGGTTTGAAAGCTTGTGTTTTTTCGCTTAAAAGATTGGAGACTAATCTTTAAATGTTTATTATTCTGATATAAACCAATGATCAATTAGCTCAATAAATAAAATGATACATGAAGATTTAAAACAATATCCTAAAGCCATCTATATTCATCTTTATAAAGATCATATGAGCCTTATAGCAAAAGATGGTTCGATTGAAGTCACAGAAGTTCCTCAAGTACCTTATCACAATCCTAGAATGATCATCGGTGATTTTGAAAGTGCTGATTTGACGCTTAAAGCATTGCTAAAACATCACTCCAATCCACTTAGTTTCTTAAAATTACGCAGAAGCATTGCCATTGTTCAAATTATGGAGCCAATAGAGGGTAATTTAGCGAAGATTGAAAAAAGAGTTCTTCATGAATTATTTGTTAATCATGGCTTTGAACAATTAATACTTTACGATTTTGCTGGTAATTTGATTTCTAATGAGCAATGAAACGTATAGTTAATCTGTATTTTTAAATAAAACATTGATCCTACACTTAAAAAATTTTATTTAAGAAAGTTATATATCCTTAATTTTTATTGATAATAGTCATTCAAATGAAAGGGGATTCACCAGTCCGAAACACTGACTAGTAACAAAACCATTGCTCTTGTATCTGCTATAATCTGCGCAATTAATTTTTTAGTCAGTTTAGGATACATCATGCGTATTGACCAACGAGCATTAGACCAACTTCGTGAAGTGAAAATTACCCGTAACTACACACGTTATGCAGAAGGTTCTGTATTGGTTGAATTCGGTCATACCAAAGTGCTGTGTACTGCAAGTATCGACAACTCAGTGCCACGTTTCCTTAAGGGTAAAGGACAAGGTTGGGTAACAGCAGAATACGGTATGTTGCCACGTTCAACGCATACGCGTAGTGATCGTGAAGCAGCACGTGGTAAACAAAGTGGCCGTACTCAAGAAATTCAACGTTTAATTGGTCGTAGCCTACGTGCGATGGTGGACCTTAAAAAATTAGGTGAAAATACAATCACCATTGACTGTGATGTGATTCAAGCCGATGGTGGTACACGTACAGCAGCAATCACAGGTGCAGCAGTGGCATTGATCGATGCCATGAATGTTTTGCTTGAGAAAAAGAAAATCAAACAAGACCCATTAAAAGGTTTAGTCGCTGCGATCTCAGTGGGTATTTACCAAGATGAAGTGCTTTTAGATCTTTGCTATGAAGAAGATTCAAGTTGCCAAACTGACTTGAACGTTGTGATGACACAAGCTGGTGAGTTCATCGAGATTCAAGGCACTGCTGAAGAAAAACCATTTACACGTGAGCAGTCAAATGCAATGTTGGAAATGGCTGAAAAAGGGATTGCAGAATTGGTGAAGAAACAACAAGAAGCCTTAGGTTGGTAAGTTGCTCTTCGACACAATGACGATACAATAAAAAAATGATTAAAAATACGCACTTAAGAGTGCGTTTTTTTTGTGTCATCAGTTTGCAATTTTAGCATCACTAGATTGTCATGAAGGATGAGTATTTCTGTTATTTCATAAAAACAGAGACGTTCTTCATGACAAGAATTTTAGGGATCTTAATACTGAGTTTGAGCGTAATTTTAAGCGCATGTAATGACGATGATGCGAACAAGGAAGTCACATCACAACCAAATCCTGAACCGAATTGCAAGATGCACTGTGCACCATAAACATAATAAGGAAAATAACAATGAACCGTCGTGATTTTATTTTAAATTCAGGAAAAACATTATTTGGTGCGACTGCACTTGCAGCTTTTCCATTGAGTATCCAGAAAGCTTTGGCGATTGATGCAAAAGTTGAAACTGGCACAATTAAAGACGTTAAACATATCGTGATTTTGACTCAAGAGAATCGTTCATTTGATAATTACTTTGGAACATTCAAAGGTGTACGTGGTTTTGGTGATCGTTTTACGATTCCACTAACCGAGGGTCGAAAAGTATGGGAACAATATGATCAATCAAAAAATAAAATTCTTCCTTATCATTTAGATAGTCGCATTGGAAATGCTCAACGTGTTTCTGGGACACCACACTCATGGAAAGATGGTCAAGCGGCGTGGGATGGTGGTCGCATGGGCCATTGGGTTGAACATAAACAACCACAATCGATGGGATATTATAAAAAGGTCGAGCTCGATTTTCAGTTTGCCTTAGCAGATGCCTTTACGCTGTGTGATGCCTATCATTGTGCCATGCATGCAGGGACCAACCCGAACCGAAAATTCATATGGACCGGAACCAATGGTCCGACAGGGGCGGGTGTGGCAAGCGTAGTCAATGAGTTTGATGGGATCGGACCTTCTACAGTAGGCTATGACTGGACCACTTACCCTGAACGCTTACAAGAGGCAGGTGTGACTTGGAAAGTTTATCAAAATATGCCAGATAATTTCACTGACAATCCATTAGCAGGCTTTAAACAATATCGCCGTGCCAATGAACAATCAGGACAGCCCGTTAGTCATTCGAATCCTAGCTGTCCTGCATACGATGAAAAAATTGATGTCACGCAGCCATTGTATAAAGGCATCGCCAATACGATGCCGAATGATGGTGGATTATTGGGACAGTTTAAACTGGATATGGAGCAAGGCAAATTACCTGAAGTGAGTTGGATTGTTGCACCAGCTGCATATAGTGAACATCCTGGACCCTCGAGTCCGGTACAAGGTGCTTGGTATATTCAAGAGCTACTCAATACCCTAACTGCTGATCCTGAGCTATGGAGTAAAACCGTTTTATTGGTAAATTTTGATGAAAATGACGGATTTTTTGACCATATTCCATCGCCATCTGCACCTTCAAGAGAAATTAATGAGCGCGGTGAAATCCTGAAAGTGCATGGCAAGACCACACTTTCGGATGAGCAAGTTTCTTATGAATATTTTAATCATCCGCGGATTGCAGAATCCACTTCACAGCCTTTGCTTCAGTATGTAAATGGAAAAAATGAAAATTTTTGGCATGGGGTGTATGGACCAGGGGTTCGTGTGCCGATGTACGTCATTTCACCATGGAGTCGTGGAGGTTGGGTCAACTCTCAGGTTTTCGATCATACGTCCATTATTCAATTTTTAGAGCAACGTTTTGGGGTGATGGAACCCAATATTAGTCCTTATCGCCGTGCGGTTTGTGGGGATCTAAGTTCAGCATTTAATTTCAAAACACCGAATATAGATGTCTTGCCAGTTTTGGATGGGCAAAGAACGAAACAGCAGGCAGATTCGATTCGTCTAAGTCAGCAGGGGCTCGCTCAAGTCAAAGTACCAATTTCTCAAAATCTACCGATTCAAGAAACTGGTATACGTTATTCGCGTGCCTTGCCCTATATATTGCATAGCAGTGCCAAAGTGTTGGTCGAACAAAATAAAATCCAATTGTTATTTTCCAATACTGGGAAGCAGGGTGCGGTATTCCATGTGTATAACAAGATGGATTTAACTGCTCTTCCTAAACGTTATATGGTTGAAGCGGGTAAACAGCTTGAGGATGTTTGGACATTAATGCATGGTCAATATGATTTATGGGTATTGGGTCCCAACGGATTCCATCGTGGATTTAAAGGTGATCTAAATGATCCTATTCAGCTTGAGAGTCTGGCTGAAATTCGGGTATGTGTAGAAGAATGTCAACCCAAAATATATCTAAAATTACGTCATGATGGAATTAAAGCATCCAATCTAGAGATTAAAGCAAATGCTTACTTGAATAATAGAACATGGCAGGTTTCCACTCAGGAGAGTGAGCAAGATCTGGTATTAGATATGAGTGATGTCTATGGTTGGTATGATTTTACAGTCAGAATGCAAGGTCAAAGTTCTTTCGAACGCCGTTTTGCAGGACGTATAGAAACAGGCGAAGACTCTTATTCCGATCCATTTATGGGGAGTATAGGTGAATAAGAGTTGATCTATAAAAGCGTACATTTAGGTACGCTTTTTTAAGGAAAATTACAGTAGAAACAGCGTAATCTGGGTAAGATAAAGTTCAAATATAGATATAGGAAATATGGTAAATGAAGCTACTCGCTATTGTTCTGACGGTATGTACTTTTCTATTGGTTGCGTGCGATTCACGTTCTGACCATGAAAATAAGGACAATGATTCAGTTTTAAAGCAAAATTCTGACAACGACAACGACAACGACAACGACAACGACAACGACAACGACAACGACAACGACAACGACAACGACAACGACAACGACAACGACAACGACAACGACAACGACAACGACAACGACAACGACAACGACAAGAAAGGAAAAAGTCGTTCAGATAAAGACGATGATTAAAATATCAAATAAACAAGGAGGCGATTGCCTCCTTTTTATATAAATCGATCATGAAATATGATGAGGTTTGAGCAGCTCATAGGTAAAATTTTGACCATTTATGACATCCATATTCAGATCTTTATATTGCTGTAAAATTTCATTTTTTTTCTGGTGACATACTTGATTGGTTGGCGATCCAGTTTGGTGAATCTGTGAGTAGCAATCTTGAACAGAATTCATAAAATCATAATAAGGTGAAGACGGTAATTGTGCAGCCCGAAGTACTTTTTGAGCAAGGAAATGGGCAGGGATTATGGTATCGGAAGCTGAGTTGGAAAACTCACTATGATTTATTTCAAAATTACTCCATACAGCCAAAGGTGTACTGAAGAACTTTGCGTTATTTTTTTGTGCTTTCTCTTCCGCATTGGCATAAAAACCAAACTGATCAAAGACTTGACCCAAATTAGGTAAGTGATCACCGAAGAAAATGATCATCGTTGGACGTTCAAGCTTTTTAGCTTCATCAATCAGTGTTTTAAAATGTTGATCTGCACGCTGCATACCGGATAAATAAGTATTGAGTTGGCGTTTATTGATATCTGAAATGCCATTTTTGGTGATTTTAAAATTATCTTTTCCAAAGCGATCATCATTGTAATTAAAGTGATTTTCTACCGTAACCGCATAAATGAACTGAGGCTGATCTTTGGACTGTTGTAATTGAGTATGAATACTTTGATAAATTAAATCATCATTTGCCCAACCGCCTGTATTGGTATATTTCTTAAGATCAGTCGCACTGACCATATTTTCAATAGAGATAAAACGATTGAATCCTAAGTTTTGATAAACCGTACTTCGATTATAAAAATATTTGCCATTGTTATGCATTGCGGTGCTGTCATAACCCAAACGATTCATATGTTGGGCTAGAGAATACGTTGGTCGTTTCAATTTAGACACATAAGCCAATTCATTATGATTGAGCATGACATTGAGACTCGTCAGTACTTCAAACTCAACATTGGCCGTTCCACCACCAAAAGAAGGTGATAAGAAATGATTGACCTGATAGCGATCAATGGTGGGTGTAATATTTTTCGGAATACTTTGATCAAGCTGACGCGCATCCCAATGCGCTTCACTCATCACAAAAATAATATTCGGTAATGCTGAATGATCAATTGCATTCTTCTTTGGCAAAGCATCGCTAGATTCAGCAATGAGTTGATCCTTAGGAGAACTAACATGAAGTATCTGTTGAATTCGACTTTGATCAATATCTTCGGTCTTAAAAATTTTGGTATTGACACTATCGAGTGATTTAGACACAAAGAAACTGACATAACCCGTATTTTTAATGGTGAGATGATCACCAACCCAATCCCCACTTGTATTCGGCAAAGCATGTACAAAGGAGCAAATCAATTGCTTTTTGTTATTTGCACAAAAGTTACTGAAGTTATTCGTAAAATTTGCAGTAACAAAAAAACTGAGGAGGGCAAAAGAAAAAAGGGCATTGGGAATAAGCTGTTTTAAGGGTTCAATGCGTTCCTTTTTATACATGAAATAACAGATGACCATCACTAAAATACTGACGCTAACCACAGTCAGTTTCATTAGAAAAGGTGCGGCTACAAAAGTTTCAGGTAATAATAAAAAATCACTCGGGACTAAACTCGCAGAAAGATATTGTTCTTTTTTGATATTAATAAAGGTCAAGCTAAAGAAAATAACCTGGCTGAAAAATAGCGTCATCCATGTTTTTCTTAAAATAACATAAACCAAAGAGATCAGCGCGTAGTTAATGAGAACCGAAAAGCCATATTTACATAATCTAAGCTTAAATTGGCCATCAGAGAGTTTTAAAAAATCTTGTAAATCCTCTTGATAAAAGAAAAAAATGACGACTGAGAGAAGCGAGCCAAGGACAAATAAAGCCTGCTGTTTAAATGTGGACATTCTGATCTAGTATTAAAATGAGGAGTGAGATTATTATAAAAGTTTGCGTCATGATTTCAATGACTGTGAGTGCAGATATATCTTTTCATTTAGATTTAAAAATATACCTGCATTTTTCTGTTGGTTTATGGATTAGGTTCTAGCCTAGGATTATGCGGGATTAAAACGCATAGATAAATCGATCGCTGTCACGTCTTTAGTGAGTACACCCATTGAAATATAATCGACACCTGTGGTTGCAACATGGCGCAGATTTTCAATCGTAATATTTCCGGAGGCTTCGAGTTTACAACGCCCTGCAACATATTTCACAGCATCGATCATTTGCTCTTGGCTGAAGTTATCTAGCATCACAATGTCAGCACCTGCATCAAGTGCTTGATTCAGCTCATCCCAAGTTTCCACTTCGACTTCGACAGGTTTATTCGGCGCAATTTGATGTGCCTGTTGAATCGCTTGGGAAATTCCACCTGCTGCAATAATGTGATTTTCTTTAATCAAAAACGCATCAAATAAACCCAAACGATGATTTCGCCCACCACCAACGGAGACGGCGTACTTCTGAGCGATTCTTAGTCCTGGTAAGGTTTTACGTGTATCTAATAATTTTGTATTTAAACCTTCAAGTTGTTTAACATATTCAGCGGTTTTAGTCGCAACAGCAGACAAGGTTTGAATAAAGTTCAAAGCTGGGCGTTCAACGGTCAGTAGACTTCGTGCCGAACCACTGAGTTTGAGGAAAACTTCGTTGGCTTCGACTGAATCCCCATCTTGTTTTAGCCACGTGATTTGTACATTTTTGTCAAATGATTGAATCAGTGCATTCACCCAAGGTTGACCTGCTAAAATCATAGGTTCACGGCTGAGAATGTTGGCAGTCGCTTGTTCATCTTCAGGGGTCAATAGGGCAGTGATATCGCCATCGCCAATATCTTCTTGGAGCGCTTGTTCGATATTGATTTGGATACTTTGTTCAAGCAAAGATTGCGGTATGCTCATAAATTCCCTATCGTGTATACCTGAAAAATGAACAATATATTACATCAGCTGAACCCAAGATGCATATGTGTTTAAAAGTGATTCAGTGCAAAAGTGATTTAGAATGCCTTCGTATGAGAATGCATGTGTGGAGTTGAAATGTCGCAAACAGTCAAATTTCAGGTGGTCGATGGCATCTTACACGGAGCAAGGTTTATCCCATCTCCAAATTTTAATCAACGCCCAGAAGACGCTGACATTCAGCTGATTGTCATTCATAACATTAGCTTACCACCCTCGCAGTTTGGAGGTGGCTATATTGAGCAATTTTTTCAAAATCAACTCGATTGGAATGCGCATCCATATTTTAAAACCATTGAAGGTATGCAAGTTTCGACTCACCTTTTGATTTTACGTTCTGGTGAAGTTTTACAATTTGTGAACTTTAAAGATCGGGCTTGGCATGCAGGACGTTCGACCTATCTGGCTCAAAAAGAGTGTAATGATTATTCGATCGGTATTGAGCTTGAAGGAAGTGACGATACTGACTTTGAACAACAGCAATACCATACTTTGGCTGACGTTGTGAAAACATTACAATGCGCTTATCCTCAGATTAAGCAACATATCGCAGGGCATTCTGATATTGCGCCAGGGCGTAAAACAGATCCAGGACCGCATTTTAAATGGCAATATTTCCGAGAAAAATTAAAGCAAATTAAAACAACTTAAGCGTTAATAATATTCTACCCAAACATTTTTTATTTTAATTACAATAACGACATTCTTTTCAGTGGTGAATACGATGGCGCTTTGGCGATCGACTTTTATTGTCAGTGCAATGACGATGTTGTCACGTGTTTTAGGTTTAGTACGAGACATGGTTCTACTCAATGTCTTTGGTGCAGGCAAAGACTTTGATACCTTTGTGGTTGCCTTTCGTATTCCCAATTTTTTCAGGCGGTTGTTTGCCGAAGGCGCTTTTTCGCAGGCTTTTATTCCTGTTTTGACTGAGTATAAAACCACGAAATTACATGCAGAGGTTCAGATCCTGATTAGTCGAGTGTTCGGCTGTCTTTTGGTGGTCATGACCCTTCTGACCTTGTTCTGTATGATTATTGCACCTGCGATTATGTATATTTATGCTCCAGGTTTTCATAGTGATCCAGCCAAGTTTGATCTTGCTGTCGATATGTTTCGTTTAACGATTCCTTATCTTTTATTTATGTCTTTAACGGCATTTGCCAGCAGTATTTTGAACAGTTATGGTTCATTTACCACGCCTGCATTTGCACCTGTACTATTAAATATTGCGATGATTGCAGGGGCACTTTGGTTGTCACCTTATATGGCAACGCCGATTATGGCGCTCGGTTGGGCTGTGATAATCGCAGGTATTTTGCAATTGGCATTACAAATACCAGAACTTTGGCGTAAAAAACTGCTGATCCCACCCAAAGTTGATTTTAAGCACGAAGGTGTTGAACGTATTTTGAAATTGATGTTGCCTGCACTGTTTGGCGTGTCAGTGACGCAGATTAACTTATTGCTGAATACGATTTGGGCATCGTTTATGCAAAATGGTTCTGTCTCTTGGTTGTATACCGCAGAGCGAATGACGGAGTTACCACTTGGTTTAATTGGTGTAGCCATCGGTACGGTGATCTTACCTGCACTGTCTTCACGCAAGGCTGAGCAAGATCAAACTAAATTTAAGCAAATGCTGGATTGGGCGGCGCGAGTGATTGTATTTGCAGGCATTCCTGCCAGTATTGCGTTGTTTATGTTGTCCACACCCATTATTCAGGCACTATTCCAACATGGTGCATTTGACGTTCGTGATACACAAATGACTGCTTTAGCTTTGCAATGTATGAGTGCTGGTGTATTGGCATTTATGTTAATTAAAGTCTTTGCGCCAGGGTTTTATGCCATTCAAGACACCAAAACACCGGTACGTGTAGGATTGATGGCAGTAGCAGCCAATGCCATTCTTAATATTATTTTCCTTGGAATATTTAAATATATTGGTTGGGAAGAACAACACATGGCTTTAGCCATTGCATCATCTGGCTCGGCTTTAGTGAATGCGGGAATGCTGTATTTCTATTTGCACAAACGTAATATTTTTCGTTTTGGACCACATTGGAAAAAGTTATTTGTTCAATTCGCGATTGGAAATCTGGTGATGATTGCCGCACTTTGGTACGGATTGACATGGTATGAGGCTGATGTCGCGCCGTGGATTCGAGTACTTGAAGTTTTGGGTTTATGTGTGGTTGGTGTCTTGGCTTATGCCATCGGATTGCTAGTGTCTGGTTTTAGACCGAGAGATTTAAAACATTAACCTTGAAGCTTGTAATAAAAAAACATCGCGATAGCGATGTTTTTTTATTTGTATGATTGCGATGATGTAGTGACTTAAGACACCACTTTAAGCAGTTCAATATCAAAAATCAGGGTGCTATTTGGTTCGATAGAATCACCCGATCCAATTTCACCATAGGCCAGTTTTGCAGGAATAAAGAAACGGTATTTAGCCCCTTCTTTCATCAGCTGTAGGCCTTCAGTCCAGCCTTGAATGACTTGACTCGCTTGAAATTCAACAGGTTGATTACGTGCAATTGAACTGTCAAAAATGGTTCCATCAATTAAACGACCTTCATAATTGACTGTCACTTTTGATTTAGCAGTTGGATTTCGTCCTGAACCGTTATTCAGAATCTGATATTGTAATCCGCTAGGAAGTGTCACTACACCAGATTTTTTAGCATTTTCAGCGAGAAACTGTTGCCCTAACTTTAAATTATCTGCTGCAAGTTTTTGAAATTTAATCAGCTGTTTTGCTTCATTAATTTTTTTAAATTCGACTAAAGCTTTTGCCATTTCTTCATCAGATAAATTGGATTGATCGCCAGCAGATCCTTGCTTTAAACCCACGACAAAAGCATCTAAATTAATATTGCTCAGGGTTTCAGCATTACTACGTCCCATGAGAAAACCATAGCTATATCCCATCTGTTCTTGTTGTGAGCTTTTATTATTGATGGTATTGGCCTGTGTTGCAAAACCACAAGATATGAATAACGCACTGAGAATTAATTTTTTCATTATTTATTCCAAAAAAGGAGAGCGATGCTCTCCTTAAAATTGATTATTTTACTTGTACCAATTCAACATCAAAAATCAATGTGCTGAAACCTGGAATAGGACCTTGGTTCTGTTCACCATAGCCTAGGTAAGCAGGAATATATAACGTTGCTTTAGCGCCTTCTTTCAAATGTTGAAAACCTTCAGTCCAACCCGCGACAACTTGATTCAATGGAAACTCAACAGGTTTACCTGACTCTAATGAACTATCAAAGACAGTCCCATCAATTAAAGTACCTTTATAATGTGCAAGTACCGTTGACTCAGCGGTGGGTTGTTTGCCCGTACCTTGCTTGGTGATTTTATATTGCAAGCCAGAATCAGTGGTGATCACACCTTGTTTCTTAGCATTTTCTTTTAAGAAGTTGGTATTTGCATCGTAGGCAGCAAGTGCTTGCTCAGCTTCGGCTTTTTGCTCCGCAGGAATGCTGGCTAAATTGGTACGCAGTTCTTCCATACCTTTTGCATAAAGTTCTTTATTGAGCAGTGCTGTTGCAGATTTAATTTCAGCTTCAGAATATTTTGATGGCTTTTCAGATTTTGCATCCAATAAGCCTGCAACAAGTGCATTCACGTTCACTTCCGCAGGGATTTGTGATGCCATTTGATAACCATTGGCATAACTGAGCTTATTTAAAACCTCGCTATTCTGGCCCTTGTTTACAGCAACTGTGGTTAAAGCTTGGCTTGTAGCTGGCGTTTTTGAAGCGTAATAAACAGGTGCGAGTGCAGCTCCACCTAAAAGAATTGCGACAGCGATGGGTAAGGCTTTACTCATGATGATTCCTAATTTTTAATCTTAATACGCTACATTATTGGGGTAGCTTGTTGTATGAAGCATATATCGTCTAGTCTATAAACGATAGAGAAATTAAACTAAATCTACCGAAAATAACAAGATACAATATTTAAAAAATAAATGCTCTATGCAATAAAAAGCCAGAATCGAAATTCTGGCTTTTAAGTTTTCAAAAACTTAAATGATGTTAATCATTGTCTTTGGATGCTTTATAGGCATAGTTATAATTATAACCGTAACTACCACCTGCACTACGCTGAATGTCATTTAAAATGAAACCATTCACTTTAACACCTGCTTGCTCAAAACGATTGATTGTAATTTCAAGCTCTTTCATTTGAGTTTTCGAATGACGAGCGACAACTAAATTCACACCTGCGTATTGAGCAATAATAATACCATCCGTGACCGCCAATACTGGTGGTGTATCAATGATGACATAATCAAACTGACTAGAGACTTGTTCTAATAGCTCTTTAAAACGAGGACAACCTAATAACTCAGATGGGTTATTTGGACTCTTACCTCGAGTCATGACACTCAAACCAGAGACACTACTTTCTCGGATCACAGGATCAAGTGGAGACTGTGAGTTGAGATAATCAGTTAAGCCTGGCTGTGTATCCAAATTAAAATACTTATGAATATAACCACGACGTAAATCTGCATCGATAATCAGTACACGACTACCAGATTGGGTAAGGATTGTTGCTAGGTTCGTTGAAATAAACGACTTGCCGACTTCTGGAGAAGGGCCAGAAATCATGATGACGTTGTTGGTAGCTGAATTCAACACAAAGTGAATTGCAGTTCGCATACTTCTTAAACTTTCAACCGCAATATCATCACCATGATTCACAGCCAGAATCGGAATCGACTTTTTCTTTTTCAATAAACGAATCCGATTTTCCTGTAATGGAGAGCGAGGAACCGTGGCATATACAGGGAGATTAAACTCACTTTCTAATTGAGTCGCATCTTTAATGCCTGATTTCAGCATGTTTCTGATCAGAGCAATCAGTACACCAATAAATCCACCAACAAATAATGAAAGCAATAAAATAATGAGTGAACGAGGCTTAACTGGTTTTACAGGCTCTACAGCATGGTCAATAATGCGGACATTACCAATTTCACCCGCTTCTGCGATTTTAAGTTGTTGATAGCTATTCAGTAGAGTTGTATATAATTCTGTATTAACTTTTACATCACGATATAACTGTAAATAAAGACGTTGTGTCTCAGGCAATTTTTTAATCGTCTGAGTCATTTCAGACGTTTTTTGATCAATTTCAGCAAGCTGAGCATTTACTGCCGCCATCAGAGGATGATCATTGGTATATTTTGATGATAATTCAGCTTGCTGTTGTTGTAGCTCAATTTTAATTTTTGCCAATTCAACATTTTGTTTCAGCATCAATTCAGCTTCTTGAGTCACGTCAATCGTATTGTATTTTTGACGGAAATCATTAAATTTGATTTCTGAAATTTCAAGTTGCTTTTTCAACTCTGGGAGTTGTTTGTCTAAAAAACTCAAAGTTTGTTTGGATTCTTGACTTTTTCTTTCAATATTTTGTGCTTGATAGACATTTAGCACATTATTAAGAACATCGGTAATATGTTCTTGATCTGTACCATGATATGACAAGCCGATCACACCAGATTGTTTGCCTTTTTCAGCGACGCCATATTGTGAGCGAACAAGCGAAACAGCAGAGGGTAAGGATAGTTTTTTAAGGATGAAACTTTGCTTAAAAGGTATTTTATTAAATAGCTCTACATTCCATTGTCCATATTGATCAGTTTTGATATTGGCTTTATTTAAGGCACCTTCAAAAACGATATGATCTTTATAGCGAAGTGTAAATTTATCTGTATTGATAAAATTTAACTCTAAAGGCTTATCAATATAATAGGCAGGAACATCAAGCGTTTTAATGACAAATTCAGATTTTTCATTTTTGAAAATGACTAAATTATTCTTATAAATGGTTTGGTTTTTATTCGGTTCTATGATTCGGTTAAATAAAGTATCTTGATTATCATGAATGCGGATATTGAGATTTAAGTCTTCGATTACTTTACCCAAGATCATACGAGAGTTTAAAATCTCGATTTCGGCATCCGCTACAGATTTAGCCCCTACACCAGGTACAGCTTTGCTTAGATCGCCTAATAGTGCTGCGGCTCCTGCACCTTTACTATCTTCGACTTGTACCAATGCATCAGTCGAGTAAATAGGTGTCGTGACGCGTAAATATAGCAAAGCGCAAATCAAGCTTAAAATCACACAGAGTGCAATCACTTTCCACTGTGCGATCAGTGAAAAAAACAACTCTTTTAAGTCAATAGTGTCGTCAGTCGTGTTCGAATTTTGATTCATAAAAAACTACTAAATAAATTTTAAATATGTGATTTCCAATCCGCAACATAGGACTGTATGTTACGACACGTTTCTTCAAAAAAAGCTTGATCATGTTGGTAAGGATCAGGCACATTTTGTCCCTGCCAATGACCGAGTCGAAACACTTTACCTTTAGCAAAAGACCAAGTGTGTTCGATATGTTTTTGTTGATTGCTACTCATCACCAAAACCAGATCCGCTTTTTTGATTAATTCTGCATTGATTTGCTTGGCTATATGAGAACGCATATCAATATTGAGCATATCCATACACGCGATTGCTTTATCATCAGCAGTGTGCCCCACCATGGCAGATAGCCCCGCTGAATCAATCTGCAAATCAGGATGCTGTCTTTTGATTAGATATTCGGCCATAGGGCTGCGACAAATATTACCGACACACACCACTAAGATATTTTGAATCTGCATCTGGATTACTTACCTAACTGATCAAATGAGTATAGTGCACTTGAGAAAGGCACGATTTGATTGATCACACGCTGCCAGCGTGTTAAGCCTGTTGCATCGATATAAACGATATCATTTTTTTGCATTTCAAACTGATTCGCTAATCCTAAATTACCAAAACTGCTTAAATTTAAATGAAAAACGGTAGATTCTTTAGTTTTTAAGTTAGTACGCATGACATAAATTTTGGCAGCACTGGCAGAGTAGGGGTTAATACCTTCACTTTCACCCAAGACATCACTCAAGGTCATGCCCTGATCACGCAGCGCAATCGCTTGGCTTTTACTGGATTCGCCCATGACATACAGCTTTTGATTTTGTTTGGTATTTACAAATATGGTGTCATTGGGTTGAATCAAAAGATTATGCAGGGAAAGGCCTTGTTTTTCCAATTGAACGGTATTGAGATCATAGGTTTGACCCTGACGAATCAGTTGAATATTGGTGTTGTCACCTGTTTCAGTATTAATCCCCCCAGCTTGACCCAAAGCGGTATATAGACTGATGGGCTGATCATTTAAAGTGTATTGCCCACTTTTCATGACTTGACCATTCACAAAATAACGTCGGCCTTCATAAGACAGCACTCGAACTACAACGTCAGGATGTTTCAAATAACGGGCAAACTGACCACGTAGAAAACGGTTGGTCTCTGCTAATGTTTTACCCGCAATACGTACTTGACCGATGAGTGGGAGTTGGACATTACCACTTGAATCAATGGGATAACCTGAGGCACGGACATTGGATATATCTTGAATCGGAGGGGTAATTTCAGGGTAAGCCCAAAGCTGAATCGAGAGCACATCGCCTGCACTTAAGGTATAAGCGCGCTGATTGCCATTAAATAGATGTGAAATAGCAGAAGAATGTGAGTTTTGTGCATGATTAAAAGCAAAAGCATTCACATTTTGTTGATTCAACTGAACCACGGACAGTTTTGAACCTTGTTCAGTGGTATAGTCGCCTTGCTCTGGCAAATCATAAGTTTGAAGACCAGAGGTGATCGCACACCCTGAAAATAAAAAAGAAACTGTTAAAAAAAGTGATGTGCTTTTGTATTTCACATTCAAAACCCTTAGTTGTAATAAGTTGTTGCTTGAAAATCCTTTGAAAGGCAATTGTATTCTAAAAAACCAAGTTCGCATACTCGTGTGTGTAAGTGCGTCAGTTACATCGACAAATTAAGTTTTATGATATAGTGCTACCTGTAAAAATTACACTGAATTTAAGTAATGAGTAGCTTTATCTTTATTTACTTCACAGATTAAATCTTAAATTTTTAAAACATTAAATGCTTATATGAGTGTAATGAAAAAAATCCTCACTAAACTTTCAAACCCCATGTTTAGTAACTCCTTGTGGATGATGTCCGAAAAGCTTATTGCTATATTTGGTTTGATTTTTGTTACGTCGTTCGTTGCAAAATACATCGGTCCTGAGAACTTTGGCAAATTAACTTTCGTTGGCTCCATATTTGCGATTGTACAAACATTGTCCTTGATGGGCACAGAGAATGTGATTTTTCAAAAAACCGCCAAGAGTCGAAAATTTGGTGAGAAAATGATCCATGCATCCAAAAGGTTGCGAGATTATATTTATAATACACTTTCCATCATTATCTTATGTGTACTTTATTTTTATACAGATCGTTTAACATTTATTTTTGGTCTAGCAACTTGTATCGCAATTTATTTTGCTGTACATGATGTTTATAGCATTTATTTCAATGCGATTTTAGAATCAAAAATAAATGCATACTGCAATGTCACAGCGTTAATTATTTCCTTAAGTGTTCGCTATATCATTGCTTTGTTTCAACTTCCGATTGAAACACTCGGCATACCCATCATTTTACTTACACTCATTCCATTTTTATTAAGAAAATATCTTTATAAGAAAAAAAAGCTGTCCGTTGGCACCATGCTGCCCCATGCTATAAAAAGATATAGGCAATACACTTTTTCGGTCGGTCGAAAGCTTTTGTTGTATTCACTGTCGGTTGCTATTTTTACTAAAACAGCACAGTTGTTTCTCGGTTTAGAATCGCAATTTGATCTTGGAATCTATACCGTAGCCATGACATTAGGTAATAGTTTCTATTTTGTACTTGTAGCGATTATTTCATCTTATTTTACTGGAATTTATCAAGAAAAGAGTCTCGAAAAAAGCCATAATCATGTTGCACAACTTTATATGGCGGTGACTGTCATTTCTTTGAGCGTCACCTTCGGTTTATATTTATTTGGACCTTGGGTGGTCAATGCGCTCTATGGCGCTGAATTTGTACGGGTCACTGAGATTTTATGGATCGCAGGTTTGGTTACCCTGTTCTCAGGATTGTCTACAATTGCTGAAAAGTATCTGATTAAGTTCAATGCATTTGATTATTTAAAGCGAAAAACTTTTATACTTGTGGTTTTTAATGTCATATTTACCTTTTTAATGGTGAAGATGTATGGGTTATATGGTGGGATTTATGCCATTTTAATGACAGAAATTTTATCTGTAACCTTATTTAATTATTTTTTTAGAAATGGACTTATTTGGGATACTCAAAAAAGAATGTTCCTACCATCCACTTATTTGAAGCGGTAAAAGATATGCTCTTAAGTATTATAATCCCTATCTATAAAGTAGAAAAATATATTGAAGATTGCTTAAGAAGCATTATTAATCAAATAACATCTGAAGTTGAAGTTATTTTGATTAATGATGGTACCCCTGATGACTCTATGCAATTAGTGGAAAATATTTTAAAGACAACTAAAAATAAAGTAAGAAAATCTTTTGTTTTGATAAATCAAGAAAATCAGGGGCAAAGCATTGCTAGGAATAATGCATTAAATTTGGCGAAAGGAGAGTTTATATTATTTTTAGACTCAGATGACTATTTGGTAGACAATTGTTTAAATAAAGTTTTAGAAAAAATATTATGTCATCGAGAATTCGATATTTTTGAATTTAACGCAAATAAAGTTGATGAGAATGGTTTATTTATAAATAAAATTAATTTAGTGGATGAGCTTTATTGTATCGTAAATCATAAGAATAAAATGAAAAATTTATATGAAAAAGGATACTGGTACTTATGGTTGAGAATTTTTAAAAAGTCTATCCTTGAGGGATTTGAGTTGTCGCCTTGTCATTTGGAAGATAAAATTTTACTTCCATTTATCTATGATAAAACTAATAAAATTATGGGTTTTGATATAGAAATAATTAATTATAGAATTAGAGCTACTAGTGATACTAATAGTTTTAATACTCAGTTTGAGTATGAGAAAATATTGGAGACAAAAAATTTTTTTCAATATAATTATTCAATATATGGTTTAAATAAAGATAATGAATATATATATGGTTTAATTTTATTTGATTTAATTTACAGGTTGAATTATTTGGAATATTCTTTAGGTAAGGGACGTTTTTTTAATATCATTGCTTTAAAAAAATATAAAATTTTATTTTACTATTTGAAGTTTAATGGGTTTAAAAATTTTTTAATCCTTATTTTTCCATCTTTATATCTTTTGAGGAATTAAATTGATGTGCAAAGACCCCTTAATTACTGTATTTACTCCTACTTTTAATCGAAAGAATACTCTGCAAAGATTGTATTTGAGTTTAGTTGGACAAAAGTACACGAACTTTGAATGGCTAATTGTTGATGATGGTTCAACCGATAATTCTGAAGCTGTTGTAGCTAATTTTATCAAAGAAAATAAAATTATAATTAAATACGTTAAACAGGAAAATGCAGGAAAACAGGCTGCATGGAATAAAGGTGTAATGATTGCAAGAGGATCATATTTCATGGGTATAGACTCAGATGATGCACTTTTTGATGACAATACTCTTAAAATGATAGTTGATAATTATCTAAAAAGAATAAGTAAAGACGTTATAGGTTTGAGGTTTTTGGCATTTTCGAATGTAAAAAATGATTTTGATGGTAATGTTGTTTCAGATAACATCATAGATATGTCATGGTTTGATGAGTTTAAAAACCATAAATTACATGGTGAAAGAGTGGATGTGTTTGAAACCGAATTTTTGAAATTTTTTTTATATCCTGTTTCTCCTAACATTAAATTTGTACCAGAGATATGGTTTTATACTGAAGTTTCATCTAAGGGCTATAAGTTTTCTTATATTCCCGAGCCAGTTAGAATGTTTTATGATGATAATCAGAATGAAAGGTTAAGTAAATCCTCCCTCTACCAGCATGCATTAGGACATTATATATCAAGAAGTTCAATGTTAAGAAATATGCCTATAAGTATCTTTATAATAAATCCTATTCTTTGGTTGAAAACTATTATTAGGTTTTCACAGGTTTCAAGCCATCTCAAGATTTCTTTCTCAAAAAGGCGTAAAGATAGCAATTTTGTATATTCTTTTCTTTCTTATCCAATTAGCTTAGTATCTAAATTAATATGAAAAAAATTTGTTTTTTAGTCGGAAATTTGAATCTAGCTGGTGGTACTGAGAAAGTTACTACATTATTAGCATCAAATTTAGATCCTGAAAAGTATAATATATCTATACTAAATTTTTTTGATGGGGGATCTCCTTTTTTTGCATTAAAAAAAGGTATAAAAAATGATTATATTTATAAAAATAAAGTTTCTTTAAAGTTTAAATATTTTGATGTGGTAAGTAGAATTAGAAAATACTTAATTAGGCATAAGATTGATACACTTATAGTAGTCGATAGTATTTCTTGCATATTTACGATTCCAGCTACATTGGGTTTAAAAATTAAGCATATTTGTTGGGAGCATTTTAGTTATATTAATGATATGGGTTCAAGAGCAAGAAAACTTGGAAGGTTTATTGCTACTCTAAAAAGTGATTATATAGTTATTCTTACAAGAAAGGATTTGTTGAATTGGCAAAAAAAACATAATATTAAAGGTAAAATTATTGCAATACCTAATCCTAATCCTTACAAAATCAATTATGATCATAATCCAAATAAAACTAATAAAATAGTGTTGTCCGTAGGAAGGCTGTCTCATGAAAAAGGTTACGATATGCTTATCAAGTGTTGGAAAAGAGTCATTGAACAGTTTCCTGATTGGCAACTCCATATCGTAGGTGAAGGTAGTGAGTTGACATCCTTAAATACCATGATTGATGATTTTGGAATTCAAAATTCAGTACACTTTTGGGGCAAACAAAATAATGTGGAAAAGTTCTATAAAAATGCATCGATATTTTGTTTATCTTCAAGATTCGAAGGTATGCCTATGGTACTTTTAGAATGCCAAGCATTTGGTATACCGGTAGTTGCTTTTGATTGTCAAACAGGACCATCGGATATTATTAAGCATAGTTATAATGGAAAATTAGCTTTAGACTCAGATGTTGAAGATTTGGCTGACAAAATGATGGAATTAATGGGTTTAGATAATGAATCATATAAGCAGTATTGTTTAAATAGTAAATCAGCAATGAGTAATTTTGAAATTATAAATATTTTGAAATCTTGGGAAGAAATATTGTGACCTCTGGATTATTAAATGTCAACAAGAGAAACTATATTATCTCTCTATTTTTTATGATTTTTTTGCTGATCTTTTTTCTCAGTTTAAGCTTTTTAGAAGTGGTTTTAACTTTATCTGATTATAGCTGGTCTTTTGCTTTTGTTTCGATAATTTTATTTATAATGTTCTTTCGTTTTGTAAATAAGGTTAATATTGTTTCATTATACTCACTTTTTTTCTTTACGACTTTGCTATTTATTGGTGGTAGGTTTATAAGTATTTTTTTGGGATTAAATGGTGAAAAACTTTTTGAGATAGATTTTTTCATATACAAAGTTTCTAATGCATACGAGGCATCAACACTATTCTATTTGGTAGTTATAGGTTTTATTTCATTGGAAATTGGTTCTTATTTGTCACTTCTTTTCATAAGAGATAAATGTTTAAATTATTCAAAAAATAACGATATTTATATAAATTTTAATAAAATTGTACTTTATTGTTTCATGTTTATTTTATTTTTTATGTTATCAAATAATACAATAGTTGCATTTAAATTGGTCCTTTCAGGAGGCTATTTAGCATTATTTCAGTCTCAGACTGAGGCTTATGCATATAATATATCAAGCCTTCTTAAAATCCTTTTAATTGCAAGTAGTGGTATTTTTCTTGCTCAAAATGATAGAAATATTAAGAATATTTTTATATTTTTAATGGGCTTATATTTCTTTGTAGATATGATCCTAGGGGGTAGAGGTGGTTTTGTTTGTTATTTGATTTTTTTAGTATGGTATTACCATGATTATGGATTAACTAAGGCCAATATTCTTAAGTTTTCTTTTTATGTTTTAGCAATTCTTGTTTTTCTATCGACTATATTTGGTGTCTTAAGTTTGAGGTCACCTGGTGAGGAGCAGGGTGGGATAATTGATAGAGTTTTATCGCTAATTTATAGTCAAGGGATATCTTTGATGGTTTTTAATGAGTCTCGATTTATTGAAGACTATCCTATTATTCCTTTTTTTCAAAATTTTATAGCTGGCTTTAGCTTTATATATAGTAAAATATTTGGTTATGTTTACCCATATGAAATTTCTTTTAGTTCCTTCATTAGTTATGAATTAAATCCTAAACTTTATAGTCTAGGTTATGGTTTGGGTTGGACATTCTTTTCTGATGCGTACTTGTATGCTCAAAGAAATGCTATGTTTTATAGTTTGTTTATTGTTATTTTCTCGATTTTTATAAATTACTTACAATTTAAAGTAACTAAGAATATTATTTCGAAAATTATAACTATATCTTTAGTAACTTCAATTTTATTTTTACCGCGGTCAGGTTTAAATACTATTTTTCCATTAATTCCTTATATCTTGGTTTTATTCTTTGTAATTAAGCTTTCCTCTAAGGTTTTTAATCGATGAAAATCCTTTATATAATTACAGGTCTTGGTGGTGGTGGTGCTGAAAAAGTTGTCGTCGATCTTGCTACACGTATGGCCAATTTGGGTCATAAGGTCAAAATTGCTTACTTAAAAGGTGAGGTTGTCGTAAAGCCTCAAACTGACCAAATTGAACTGATTTATTTGGGTCTAGAAAATTTAAAACAAACAAAGCTTGCGTATAATAATTATAAAAATCTATTGGATCGTTTTGAACCCAATGTTGTTCATGCACATATGGTACATGCCAATATTTTTGCACGTATTTGCAGAAAATTCAGACCAATTGCAAAGTTAATCTGTACTGCGCATAGTAATAATGAAGGCGGTAAGGCACGTATGCTGGCTTACCGACTAACGCATCAATTATCAGAAATAACGACAAATGTAAGCAAGTCTGCTTCATCCAGCTTCCAACAGTTAGGTGCAGTACCAAAGAATGGGATTACTACTGTTTATAATGGGATTGATTTAAATAAATTTAGATATAATCCCAGTGTTCGAGAAGGTTTAATGAATGAATTAAACTTAAATCGAGACAGCACCATTATTTTAGCAGTGGGTCGATTTCACACGGCTAAAGACTATCCGAATCTGTTACATGCTTTTGCAAAACTGATTAAGCAAAATCAGAGTAAGCTTGTACTCATTATTGCGGGTGATGGAGAGGAAAGACATACTATTGAGCATTTAATTAGCTCTTTGGAGCTTCAATCGTATGTACATTTGTTGGGACGTAGAGACGATATCCCTGAGCTCATGTCAGCAGCAGATATATTTGTACTTTCATCTTCGTTTGAAGGATTTGGTTTAGTTGTTGCAGAAGCAATGGCATGTGAAACTTTTGTAGTTGCAACAGATTGTGGTGGTGTAAGAGAAGTTATGGGACAAACAGGAATTTGCTGTCCAAGTCAAAATAGTGAACAGCTTGCTGCGGCTTTGATGAAAGCAATTGAAATGTCACCACATGAAATTCAAGCAAATAATCTGAATGCATTAAAGCATGTTCAAGATCATTTTGATTTAAATCTAATCGAAAAAAAATGGTTAACTTTATATGAGTCTTAAAAAAAAAATCGTTCTCATAGGAACAACTGGTTCTAGTTTCTATGGTTTTCGTGCAGATTTAATTAAAAAATTAGTGTCCGATCAGCATGAAGTTTATGCATTTACCTCTGAGTATACTGAATCTTGCTTAACTAAAATTCAGGCGTTAGGGGCTAAGCCTGTTTGTTATCAACTTAGTCGTGGTGGCTTAAATCCATTTGCGGATATTGCATCGATGATTGAACTAACACGGGAAATAAAAAAAATTCAACCCGATATCGTTTTTTCTTATTTTGCAAAACCGGTGATTTACGGCAGTATTGCTGCTAAACGTGCAAAAGTGCCCAATGTTATCGGAATGTTGGAAGGGTTGGGGTATACATTTACCGAACAACCTGAAGGACAAAGTACTAAGACGAAACTGATTCGTAACATTCAAGTCATATTATATAAATGTGCCTTTCCATGTTTAGATAAGATGATCTTCCTCAATCCTGATGATCAGCATGATCTCATGCAAAAATATGGTTTAAAAGTGCCAGAAGTCCATGTTTTAGGTGGTATTGGTCTAGACCTGAAAGAATACCAGTACGCACCAGCCCCGATTGAACCAGTTAAGTTTCTATTTATCGGTCGATTGCTTAAAGAAAAAGGGGTTTTTGAATTAATTCAAGCTATGCGTTTAGTTAAAGCAAAATATCCTTCTGCTCAATTTACAATTTTAGGTGAGATTGATCATCAGAATATGGGTGCACTTAAACAAAGTGAACTGGATCAACTTATCAAAGAGAATCTGTTTGAATATCCTGGTTTTGTTACAAATGTAAAAGATTGGATAACTGAAACAAGTATTTTTGTACTGCCATCATATAGAGAGGGAGTACCGCGAAGTACTCAAGAGGCTATGGCTGTTGGTCGTCCTATCATTACAACTGATGTGCCAGGCTGTAGAGAAACAGTAGTAGATGGACTCAATGGGTTTCTAGTACCAAAGTGGGATGCAGAAGCTTTGGCAAATAAAATGTGTTATTTTATTGAACATCCGAACCGAATCAATGAAATGGGTCTAGAAAGTTTCAAAATTGCACAAGAAAAATTTGATGCAGATAAAATCAACTTAAGACTTATAGAAATTATGGGATTAACATCAAAAAATGAAACGACTTATTGATATTTTAATATCAGTCATTGCACTTTTGCTCCTTTCACCAGTGTTCCTACTCGTTGCAATTAAAGTTCGCCAAAACTTAGGTTCTCCGATCTTTTTTTTGCAAGAAAGACCAGGGCAGAACGGCGAAATTTTTAAAATGATTAAATTCCGTTCTATGAAGGATGCAGTTGATAGTAAAGGCAATGCTTTACCCGATGAGGAACGAATCACTCCTTTTGGGCAAAAATTGCGTTCTACTACGCTCGATGAAATGCCACAACTGATCAATGTTTTAAAAGGTGATATGAGTATTGTCGGTCCAAGACCGCAGCTGAGTGAGTTCATGGAGCACTATACGCCACATCAAATGCGTCGTCATGAGGTGAAACCAGGTATGACTGGACTTGCGCAGGTCAGTGGACGTAATAATTTATCTTGGGAAGAAAAATTTGCGCTTGATGTTGAGTACGTCGACTCAAGAACAGTTTTGCTCGACTTTAAAATTATGTTTAAAACGGTTCAGGTCATGCTGAACAAAGAGGGAATTAATGCCCCAGATCAGGCAGTCGGTGCCACACGCTTTTCAGCTCGTGATAATATAAAAAATATAGATTCAAAGTCCTCTTCAAATTCTTAAATTTTGTAATACAGTAGTCTTATTATGATCAAAAAAGCCATTCTTCCCGTTGCAGGTCTAGGTACTCGTTTTTTACCAGCAAGCAAATCCATTCCTAAGGAAATGGTCACAGTGGTTGACCGTCCTGCCATTGAATATGTCGTAAAAGAAGCTGTTGCAGCAGGTATTGAGCAAATCATTCTGGTAACTCATTCATCTAAAGCATCGATTGAAAATTATTTTGACCGTAATTTTGAACTTGAAACCACTTTAGAAAATAAAAAGAAATTTGATCTTTTAGATGAAATCACCAACATTGTTCCATCACATATATCTGTGATCAGTGTCCGCCAGCCTCAACCATTGGGTTTAGGACATGCAGTACTGTGTGCAAAAGATATTGTAGGCAATGACGCTTTTGCTGTATTACTCCCAGATGTATTGGTTAAAGATGACAGTGATCAAAATGATCTTTCTCTAATGATCGAGCACTTTAATGCATCCAATGCATCACAAATTATGGTGGAAGCAGTGCCAGATCATTTGGTGGATCAATATGGCATTGTTGATGTGGCACAATCTCCTGCAGAAGGGAAAAGCATCGTCATGCAGGGTATTGTAGAAAAGCCAGCTGTCGGTACTGCACCATCAAATTTATCAGTCGTAGGACGCTATGTTCTGCCTGCTGAAATTATGCAATTACTTGAACAAACGCCTCGTGGGGCTGGGAATGAAATCCAGTTGACCGATGCCATTGCGAAATTACAGGAAACACAGAAAGTCGAAGCCTATCGTATGAAAGGGCAAACTTTTGATTGTGGTAGCAAGATTGGTTATTTAAAAGCTGTACTACATTATGGATTAGAACATCCAAAACTGGGTGCAGAGTTTAAGCAACTCATTCAAGAGCTAGATTTAACTCATTAATAATTAAAAGATGTGTGATTGGTGATGTATGAAAATTAGTATTTTCGGTTCCACCCTGCAAGCTGCGGTTTTTGCAGGGGTATTCGCCGAATCAGGGCACCATGTACATTGGTGTCCTCAGTTTTCAGAAAGTCAGGATGTTCAATTTCCTGAATACCAAGATCAGAATGTGAATCAGTTGCTTGAAAAACAAGTGAATACTGGTCGTTTAAGTTTAAAGCAAAATTTCACAGCTGAGTTCGAACATGAAGTGTGTTTACTCAGTTTTGGAAGTACGGACTTAAACCTCGCTGAACAAGTGATCGATGATATTGTGCAGAAAAATATCATTCCTCAATTGGTGATGAATGGTTCCACTTTTGGCTTAAATATGACGCAGCAGCTATCACAGCGGTTGAGTCAATCTCATTGGGCGTATTTACCAGATAATATTCAGGAAGGAAATGCGCTGAATAGTGTATTGGGTTTAAAAAGACTGATTGTTGGTGTCGATCAACAGTCTACTAAGCAATTGGTTATAGAGCTCTTTAGACCTCAATTTCCAGCGAAACACCAATTCTTGTTTATGCCGATTTTAGACGCTGAGTTTACCAAGTTAACTATCTCAGGTATGTTGGCGACTCGGATCAGCTTTATGAATGATCTCGCGAATGTCTCTGAAAAATTGGGTATTGATATCCAAAATGTGCAACAGGGGTTGGCATCTGACAGTCGTATTGGTGCATCCTATTTGGCCGCGGGTGCGGGTTTTGGTGGTGAAAACTTTTCGCATGACATTTTAACACTATCCAATACCGTAAATGCCACAGGTGTGAAAAGCCGTTTATTGGATCAGGTTTGGACGATTAATGAGCAGCAGAAAGAGATTTTATTTAGAAAGTTATGGAATATTTTCAAAGGTGATTTAAAAAATAAAAAAATCGCGATTTGGGGGGCTTCCTTTAAAGAAAATACGGCAAGTATTCAAAATTCATCGATTCACCCGTTACTTGAAGCACTTTGGGCGCAAGGTGCGATTGTTCATTTGCATGATCCTGAAGCATTGGATGAGGTTAAGACCGTATATGGTGAGCGGGAAGATTTGATTTTGTGCAAAGATCAGTATCAAGCAATTCAGCAGGTAGACGCGCTGTGTCTGTTGACCGCTTGGAAACAATACTGGAGCCCTGATTTTCAATACTTAAAAGCGCATATGGTGCGTCCACTGATTCTCGATGGACGTAATATTTATGATCCAGCCTATGTGAAATCGCAGGGTTTTGATTATCAAGGAGTGGGTCGAGCATGAGTGCAACCATTTCTCCAAATAATAAAATAGATGTATTGCAAAGCTTAAAAGACAAAGCTTCTAAAATGCAATCGCAGCATTTGGTGCAGTTGTTTAGTGAAAATACTCAGCGTTTTGAGCAGCTATCTGTACAGTTTGACTGCGTAACTTTTGATTATAGTAAACATCGTGTTGATCAAAACATTATTCATCAATTAACAGAATTCGCAGAGCAAAAAAATCTATCTGGCTGGATTAAGCGTTTATTTTCAGCAGAAGAAATCAATTACACGGAACAACGTGCTGCAATGCATTGGGCTTTACGACTGCCTAAGCATGATACTGTGCATACAGCGCTAAGTGACCAAGTTCATGTACAACTTGATCGTATGTATGCACTTGTCGACAAAATCCATGCAGGACAATACCGTGGGTGTACCGGTGAAGTCATTCAAGACGTTGTCAATATTGGGGTGGGTGGTTCAGATTTGGGGCCATTAATGGTTTCACATGCGCTCTCCGACTTTAAAGTTGAAACTAAAAAGCCTTTAGGTGTACATTTTGTGTCGACCATGGATGGCAGTCAGCTTTCTGATTTACTCCATCAGCTACGCGCTGAAACGACACTCTTTATTATTTCTTCTAAATCCTTTGGTACGATTGATACGCTTTCAAATGCGAAAACTGTTCGTCAATGGTTGCAAAAATCACTCGGTGATGAGGCTTGTGCGGTAAGACATCATTTCATTGGTGTTTCGACAAAACCTGAAAAAATGACAGAGTGGGGGATTGCACCTGAAAATCAGTTCCTGCTTTGGGATTGGGTTGGGGGGCGTTATTCACTGTGGTCGTGTATTGGTTTACCGATTGCACTCAGTATTGGCGTTGACGGATTTAAACAGTTGCTCGCTGGTGCATATGCAGTCGATCAGCATTTTCAAAACGCACCATTGAATCAGAATGTTCCCGTGTTAATGGGATTGCTAGGTGTTTGGAATAATAATTTTTTAGATATTCAAACCCATGCAGTTTTACCCTATGACGGACGGTTAAAGTATTTTGCATCCTATTTGCAACAGCTTGAAATGGAATCCAATGGTAAGTCGATTCAACGTAATGATCAAAAAGTTGACCTAGATACTTGTCCGATTTTATGGGGTGAAGTTGGACCAAATGCTCAGCATGCGTTTTACCAACTGTTACATCAAGGGACACATGCGGTCAGTTGTGATTTTATTGCACCTGTACAACGTTACAATGCTAAGCAATTTACTTATGTTGAAAATGCAGAGGCTTTGATTGCACAACATTATTTAGCACTGTCCAACTGTTTGGCACAATCCAGATTATTGGCATTTGGTAATCAAGCACTCGATCAAAATGAATTAGAACAGTTACCCGAATATAAACAGTATGCGGGCAATCAGCCGAGTACAACGATGTTACTGAATGAGTTGAATCCGTATTCATTGGGCATGCTGATTGCGCTTTATGAACATAAGGTTTTTGTTCAGTCTGTAATTTGGAATATCAATCCTTTTGATCAATGGGGGGTTGAGAAAGGGAAGGAAATCGCCAATCAAATTTTACCTGTATTAAATGGCGATCAAACCGATTTAACTCGTTTAGATGCATCGACGCAGGGCTTATTGAAAGTATTGCTGAATAAATAAAGATTTTAAGAATGTAGGGTGGGATTATGGCTCAAATATTAGTGACAGGTGGCGCAGGTTATATTGGATCTCATACATGTATTGAGTTGTTAAATGCAGGTCATGAGGTTGTTGTTTTAGATAATCTTTCGAACAGCTCTGTTGAATCCTTAACACGAGTTCAAGAATTAGCGCAAAAAAGTCTGAATTTTGTTGAGGGTGATATTCGTCATCCTGAAACTTTAAATTCGGTGTTCAAGAATTTTAAAATTGATGCTGTGATTCACTTTGCAGGATTAAAGGCGGTGGGTGAAAGCCAACAGATTCCTTTAACCTACTTTGATAATAATATTGCAGGTTCAATCAGTCTCGTTCAGGCCATGGAGCGAGCACAAGTCTTTAATTTGGTGTTTAGTTCCTCTGCAACCGTTTATGATGAAGCGAATATCTCACCGTTGAATGAAGATATGCCAACGGGTATGCCGACCAATAATTATGGTTATACAAAGCTGATTGTGGAGCAGTTATTACAAAAACTCTCTATCTCAGACGAGCGCTGGTCAATTGCGTTATTGCGTTATTTTAACCCTGTTGGTGCACATAAGAGTGGACGTATTGGAGAAGATCCACAGGGTATTCCCAATAATTTAATGCCATTTGTGACCCAAGTTGCAGTCGGTCGCCGTGAAAAATTATCGATATTTGGTGATGACTACGATACTGTAGATGGTACAGGTGTACGTGACTATATTCATGTGGTGGATCTTGCTAATGCGCATTTGTGTGCTTTGAATAACCGTCTAGAACATAAAGGTTGTCGCGCTTGGAATATTGGTACAGGTCATGGTTCCTCTGTATTACAAGTTAAGAATACCTTTGAAAAAGTCAATGGTGTTGCAGTGGCTTATGAGATTGCACCACGCCGTTCTGGTGATGTTGCAACGTCATTTGCCAATAATGCTCGTGCAATCGCTGAACTCGGTTGGACGCCTCAATATGGTTTAGAAGATATGCTTGCTGATAGTTGGCATTGGCAAAAACAGAATCCTACGGGTTATAAGTAATAGTCATTTATTCAATAATAAAGGGAGCTGATTGCTCCCTTTATTCTTTCTAAGAAGACGAGACTTAGCCTTCAATTAATGCTGTGAGTTCATTAACATAATCTTGCATTGGCTTAGGATTTTGATCCAAACGACTTTCAATATTTAAGCGAAGTAAAGGTTCAGTGTTGGATGCACGAACGTTGAAGCGCCATGAACCAAAATCCAAACTCACACCGTCGGTATAGTCAATTTCAGGCTTTTGATCTTCGAAATGATCAAAGATTTTTTGAATAGTGACTTGAGTATCGGCGACTTTAAAGTTGATTTCACCACTACAAGGGAATTTAGTGATCATATCTTCAACTAAACTTGATAAAGATTGTTGGGTGTCTGAGAGTACAGAAATCGCCAACAACCATGGAATCATACCGCTATCACAATAGGCAAAATCTCGGAAATAGTGGTGTGCACTCATCTCGCCACCATAGACTGCATTGTGCTCACGCATCTTGTCTTTAATAAATGAATGACCTGATTTAGATTGAACCGTGATGCCTTTATATTGTTCAACGATGTCCAGCGTATTCCACACTAAACGCGGATCATGAACGATTTTTTCACCTGACTGTTTCAGTAAAAATGCTTGAGCCAATAAACCGACGATGTAATAACCTTCAATAAATTGCCCTTTTTCATCAAATAAGAAACAACGGTCGAAGTCACCATCCCATGCAATCCCCATGTCCGCTTGATGTTGAATCACAGCTTCGCTGGTACTTGAACGGTTTTCAACTAAAATCGGGTTGGGAATCCCATTGGGGAAATTACCATCAGCTTCATTATTGATTTTGATAAATTCAACAGGGATCTTTAATTCTTTGAATTTATGTTCAATCGCATCAACAATATGACCTGCAGCGCCATTCCCTGCATTCATGACTAATTTAAGCGGGCGAATGCTTTGTGGCTGAATATAACCTATCAAGTGTTCAATAAACTCAGGTACGATATTGTAACTTTGTGCCGTTCCTTTGTTCGTCACTTCAACGAAGTTCTCAGATTCCGCCAGCGCTTGAATCTCGTTCAAACCTGAGTCAGCGCCAATTGGGCGCGCATTTTCACGGACCAATTTCATACCGTTATAATCCATCGGATTATGACTTGCGGTGATTTCAATACCACCTTGGACATCTAAATGAAATGCACCAAAATAGACTTCCTCTGTACCTGTCATGCCTAAGTCTAAGACATTCACACCAGCATCATTGAGGCCACGGATCGTTGCTTGTTTTAAGCTTTCACTACTAAGACGGATATCACAGCCAACCACAATTGATTTAGGTTGATAGATCTGTCCATAAGCGCGTCCGACTTTATAAGCAATGTCCTCATTTAACTCTGTACCGAGTTTTCCACGAATATCGTAGGCTTTAAAACAAGTCAGTTTAGTCATAATGGTCATATTATAAGGTTGATTTCTATGCCTTGATTATAACGGATGATTTGTAAAAAAAGGGATAGAAGTGTTATTGCTTAAGAATGCTTGATAGTTTTAGGTTTGTTCATTTAAATTAATTTAAGATGAATTAAATTAAGTTTTTTATCGAAATGTTTTATGATGGCAGTGCTCAAAAATTGCGGTAATGGACATTTAACATGATTGAACTTAGACATTTAAAAACATTGGCGGCACTTAGAGAGCATGGTTCTTTAGTCGCAGCAGCAGGGGATTTATGCTTAACCCCTTCAGCCATTTCACACCAATTAAAAGAGCTGGATCAATGGTTTGGTATTGAAGTTGTGAATCGACGTAATCGGCCAGTGAGCTTTTCCAATGTTGGTTTAAGATTACTCAAATTGGCGGATGATATTTTGCCACAAGTGCAAATTGCACAAAGTGATATTTCTCGTATTGTACATGGACAGACGGGACGAATTATTTTTTCATCTGAATGTCATAGTTGTTTTGATTGGTTGATGCCTTTATTAAATCAATATCGTATGCAGTATCCGGACGTAGACTTAGATTTTGCATCAGGTTTTGAAGCGAATCCACATGAGCTTTTACAAAATGCCGAGTTTGATCTGTTGATTACAGCCGATCCAATTGCGCTCAAAGGAATTGAGTATTTTCCTATTTTTGAATATGAGTCGCGTTTAGTTTTATCGAACACGCATCCTTTGGTACGTGCAGAAAAGATCACAGTTCAAGATTTAGCGGAACAAACATTGGTGACTTATCCTGTCGATAAGCATCGTCTCGATATTATGTCGAAGCTTTTTATTCCTGCGAATATCTTACCGAAACAAATCCGGACCACAGATCTGACTCAGATGTTAATTCAATTGGTTGCGAGTGGTCGGGGTGTGGGTGCATTGCCAGACTGGGTCGTGAATGAATATGAGCAAAAAGGTTGGGTGACATCAAGACGCTTAGATTGTGTTGCACCCGAAGGCCTACGTCGTACGCTATATGCGGGGTATCGAGTAGAAGAAAAACAAAAAAGTTATTTTGAGGGTTTTTTAACTCAATTGGATAAATTTTCTAAAAGACGTACGCACTATTATGATTAATTTTCACCGATGATGATGTTGATATCCTAAGCGTTGAGCAAAGTAACCTACGTTGCTTTGCTTATAATTTGTGATTTATCAATCAATAGAACATTGAAATAGAATTTTAAACAATAAAAAACCCTCAGCATATGATGAGGGTTTTTTTAGAATCTGGAGCGGGAAAGGAGACTCGAACTCCCGACCTCAATCTTAGTAATGTTCACTGACATAAATTACATTAAGTAATCCGAATCGCGGATAAGGATTTTTCTTTAAAATCATAAGATAAATATAATTTTAGGATTGATTTTTAGCGTTATCAAATCAAAGCACAGACTTTTTTATGATCAAAATGATGGATAGGTCTCAAGATGAATGGTCTCATTTCCTTAAGCAGGATTCGGGTTAAGTATATTAAAAATAATTAAAATAAACTTATATAAATCAATCACTTATTTTAATTTAGAGGTAAAGGGTAAGCAGCCATCAGAGGTGACCTTCCTTTGTTTTCTTGGTGTAGTCTTTCATGGTTGTAATGGCACAGCCAGTTTGTTGCATAATCTTGCACTTCATCCAAAGTATCAAATAAATGTTTGCTCAGCTATAGCCAAATATGAAACATAAGCTACATCATCTTAAATACGATATCCAGAGCTTCCTGAATGGTTTTATTGTTCTGAGCAATGATGTGCCTGACTTTACTTTTTAAGACAGACCATGCTTTTTCAATAGGATTGAGGTCGGGACTATACGCAGGTAGATAAACGATTCTTGTCTTATATTTTGCTGCTAAATCATCAATCGCTTGACCTT